>USLW01000094.1 GCA_900555605.1 uncultured Clostridium sp.
CGTCGTCGTCCCCAGAAAGCATGTACGGGTGCAGAAACAGATCAGCGGTTCAATTCTGCGGTAAAATCTATGCTTCTGGCGGTAATTTGGACCCAGGCCGGTTTAAAACCGCTCCTGCGCGCATTTCTTGCAGAGCGAATATTCGACCACGCACAGCAGTAAAAAGGAACGATTTCTCTCTTTAAAATCTCCGCCGCCAGACCTGACGTCAGCGCAGAGGCAATGGTCTGCCTTCTGTATTCCGGCAGAACATCCACGCCGATCTGCCACATGGTCCTGCAGTCCGCCGAGCAGCCCGCAAGCCCCACTAATTTTCCATTGTCAAACGCGCCTAACGCCAGCCGGTCCAAATGCCTGCGCTTTTCACATAAAGCATTCCGCCATTCGGGCAAGTAATATGCTGCGAAATCCTCCGGTTTCAGAAGTCTTGTCTCATATCCGCATACCAGCGGCTTCAGCAGCTCCGTATCCGGCAGAAAATACTCCGCCATAAAGCAAATACACATCCCGTACTTTTTCAGGATATCATTCAGAACATACAGATTCGGTGTTTCAAAGCAGTGCGCAGTCTCATAGCGGTCAAGATACCGTTTTGTATCTTCTGCAATCTCAGGAGATACCGAAGCAACGATATTGCTGCCGTATGAGGTTAAATCGCAGAAAAACGGCAGCTCCAGATAGGCTCTCGCCTGCGGATTGACTGACGAAATTACCACCTTATTGGCGGATAAAGTAAAATCCTCAGCCGCACATCCGCTGTCTGCCGCAGATTGTTCCATAGCGATTCTTAAAATCTCACAATTTGTCATCATCTGCTCCCTTTTCCGTCTGTCATCCGGCCGCCGCTTCTATCAGCAGCCCGTATTCCTCCTGCTGACACGGGGTCCGCATTCTGCAGGAAAGTCCCGTATCGTCGGTAATCATTTTTATTATACAATAGCTGTCCCTTGCGCACAAGCCGGCTAATCCGGGTAAAAAAATTTCATTTGTGTAGGTTGTAAGTTTACAATACAGACATCAATGGTGCCCTGCTTTATCGTTTCCGCAGTACAGTTTCCGCCTTTTTCAATCCGTCCGGCGCAACGCCATACAACTTCGCCGCTGTGTGTAGTTATTCTGCGAAAGTTTCGTCCGCATTCTCCGCATTTGATTTTTCCGGAAAGTGAATTACCAGAAGAAAAAAGGTTACATTTTCTTTCCGACTTTCCTTTTTCACTCACTGTGACATTGCTCCGCCGTCTTCTCTCATCCTGAACGGCATTAAAAGCTGCAACATCAATTATGCCGACATGATTATTTTCATACAGATATTTTTTTATCTTGCCGTTATTCTTTTCCTGCGTCTGCTTCAGTACATCCGGTAAATAGGTTTTTTGAAGAAGAACATTCCCGACATATTTTTCGTTTGAAAGGATTTTATCAATTGAGGAACTTGTCCATATTTCTTTTCCTGTGGGTGAAGGAATGGCTCTGCTGTGTAATTCCTTTGCAATTTTTGACAGACTGTATCCATAAAGGTACAAAGCAAATATCAGTTTCACATTCTCAGATTCCATAGGATCAATCATCAGATTGCCATCAGAATCATGCTGATAGCCGTAACAAATACGATTTGCAAGCCCGGAAACTCCAGTTGTAAATCCGAAATCGAGTCCCCATTTGATGCTTCTGCTTTTTATCATACTTTCTTCCTGCGCTACCGCTGCGTGGGTTGTCATTCTGAATTCATTCCTTTCTTCGCTTAGTTTTATTCGTTCGGTTTCAAAGTGCACATCGACATTTAGCCTTTTCAATTCCCGTATTACTTTCAGAAAGTCAACCGTGTTTCTTGCAAACCGGCTGACCAACTTTGTTATAATGAGATCAATTTTCTTTTTCCGACAATCTTTCAACATAAAATTGAACTGCCTGCGTTTTTTCTTATTCAGACCACTCGCTGTATCTACATACATTCTGAAGAATATGTAATCCTGATTGGATGTAACTAAGTTCTCATAA
This sequence comes from uncultured Clostridium sp., assembly GCA_900555605.1. GTDB lineage: Bacteria > Bacillota > Clostridia > UBA1212 > UBA1255 > UMGS1851. Next base: position 1,999 of record USLW01000094.1, read on the forward strand.
TCTATCTGCTGTGCTTCCAGACTGTACTGTTGTATATCAGCACTACTGCTGACGCGGCAGTACACAGCAACTCTTTGTGCCATTGTAATTCTCCTTTGCAAAAGAAAAAGCCATAACAGCATTTACCGTTATGACTTCAATCATAATTTTTTGTTTGATTATTAAATATACAGACCTGCACGTTTTAGCACAGGTCTGTATACTTATCGTGTCTAATCACCATGAAAAAGATATTTTTGCGGTTTCAGATGAGAGATTTGAATTCGTGTGTGGGAATTATGCGCATAATCTTAAGGGCTTGCGTTTATTTTTCATTGTTATATCATAGAAATATGCAACCATTGGTTGAACTTTATAAAACAAATGCGTTATTGTTCTATAAACAATATCTCAATATAATACAGATGTAGCTACAAATAAAAAATGAAATGAGGGCTCAATATGACTATTGGCGAAAGAATAAAGCAACTGCGAAAAACAAATGATGTTACACAGGAAAAATCAGCTGATTATCTTAACATATCATATCAAGCAATATCAAAATGGGAGAACAATACCGCTTGTCCCGACATATCTCTCGTTGTACCACTTGCAAACTTTTTCGGTGTAACCACAGATGTAATACTCGGTCGAGATGAAGAAGAACCAAAAAATGAAATTAAAGAATTCAAAAAAGAAGGGTCTCGCCTTGAAAATTTAGGTTTAGTGAAAGAGCAAATACCTCACTGGCGTTCAGCGGTGTTAAAGTATCCTAAAAATTTTGAATGTTTGATTATGTTAGCATATTCACTTTTTGGAACAAGTCATTCAGGTGTTTTTGATGATGATGAAACAAATAAATGTATTGCTGAGGCTATTGAAATATGTGAGAGGATTATGGAAGATTGTACAGAAAACTGTCACAGAAACTCGGCGACACAGATACTCACTATGATATACGGTGATGATCACAGACCCTTCTATGATGAAGAAAAAGCCGAAAAATATGCTTTAGAAGCATCAAATGTATATTGTTGCAGTGATGTTTTGCTTGTTTCTGCATATGGATACACATCAGAAAAAGCAATGAAACAAAAGCACCGAAACACGATAGCATTCATCGATTTTCTTCATGGGAATATTGTGCATTCATTTTACCAAAATGTCGATGAATATATCTCGGCATTAAAAACCATGCTCGGAATATGGAACGCAATATTTTATGATGGAAATTTCCTTTTTTATCATTGCAGAATAGCAGAAATTTATAGATATTTAGCTAAAAAATATGCAGAGCTTAACGATAAAAAAAGCTATTGAATCATTATATCAAGCAAAAAAGCACGCTCTGGACTATATGAATATTCTTGATGGAGAACAGCATTATACAAGCATTTTTGTTTGCAAAGCAACTCATAAAAATTCGAGCACATCTAAAAATTTTAAAGGCTCTGAACTTGATTTAATAAGAGATACTTTAAACGATAAAGCATTTGATTTTATGCGAGATACAACTGAATTCAAAGAATTCAATCAGTCTATTAACTGAAAATCAATAATATTACAGTGTGAAAAGTTACGCACTGTGATATCCTTCGGACAGCAAAACAGGCAGATAGATGTGCCTGTTTTGCTGATATGCTGCTGTTGTTGTGAGAGTTCAAACCTTTCTGCAAAGGGAAAACGGTCTTTTTGATCTACGCGCACCATTAAAAAATTGCTCACCTGAGTTCTTCCTCGAAATTTCTCAATTCCCCGTTTCTGTCAATAAAAAAAGCCGAGAGCGTCCCCACTTGCCTGTAAGCAATCGTGCGCCAGTTGTTTCATTGCATTTTATATAATCAAGGGTTTCTGATTTAATATTCATTTTTTCTCATTCTTTTCGTATTATTTCTATTTGTTGTGTAGCCATTATACAGACTTCAGATTGTATTTAAATATTCCTCAACATTGAGATATTCTATGTAATTCTCCATCGTAGGTTCACCACGATAGATAACATACCTGCCGGTGATCTTTCCAAATTGATGCTCTGTATCGGCACATTTTTGTTTGTCTGCCAAGTGATGGTACTGAGCGGCGACAGCTTCGGTTGAATGCTTGATCTCATAGATTTTGCAAGTAAGTGTTGACGGATCGCAGACAACCATATCAAACTCGCCGATGGCAAACTGAAGTTTAAAGACCCGCATTTTCGGATTTGCCAATTTCGTTTCCAAAAGGACGATCTCTTCCATCATTCTGCCTTTGATTTCGCTGCGGATACGATCAAGAATGGCATTCCTTTCGGCGATATCAAGTGTGTTGAATACACTGTCAGAAATAAGGCTTTGTACCAACGCTTCCGCCTGAACATAGCGCATGCCGGGTTGGGTAATAACGGAAAGAGTGTCTTTCTGATTTACGTTGGGAATATGCATGATATCAATATCCATAACAAGATCAAGCAACTTCAAATACTCTTGGATCTCCGCCACATGCGCATCGTTAACTGCAACCAGCTGCTCTTCCTTGTTGAGAATCTCTAAAGCCGCTTTGAACTTTCCGGTAACGGTTTCAAGATCAATACGGTCAAGAATATCATTTGGTTTACTGCGTTCACGGCGGAGATTCGCAGCTGAAACAGACAAATCATTTGATTTGAAGGTACGTGTCAGCGTTTCCACCGTGAAACGGTGGTTCATATCCTCGACCACGCGGTTGATTGCGCTTGTCAATTCTTTTTTATCATACAGTTCCCGCAGATTTCGGAAATGCCCGCCATCCTGATAGCACTGTAATGAGTGCTGAATGTTCCTCGCTATGGCGCTGTCAATATACTCGCTTGCTTTTTCTGTGCTGGCAAATACGGAATCCTCATTGTAATTTACGCCGCTGAGACTCATCGTTCCGCCGTAACGGATATATTCGTCGATACCACTCTTGCCGAGAACACTCTCAAACTCACGATAAGGGATGAAAGTGGTGTGGATTATGATGCATCGATCAAAAAGCTGCTCATCTTCGGAAAAGAGAAAGCTGAGGGAGTCTGTACCGGAAAGAATGATTTTCATACCGGAGGCAGCAAAAATATCAGAGAGCAACGCGGCTCCTTCAATGAAGTCCTGCATCAGCGTGACCTCATCAATGAAAACGTAGTGATACCCCAAAGATTCCAACCGGTTGAGGTCTGCATTGACATCTGCCAGCGTATCGGAAGACTTGATCTGCATAAAGACCGAATGCTGCAGATCGTCTTCGCTCATATCAGCAACGATCTGACGGATCAGCGTTGTCTTACCGGTCCTGCGCAGCCCGTAGAGAATCATTACCTTTTCGGTTGTGTTGTCGGAAACATATTCTTTGAGCTTGTCAAAGCAAGCTCTTCTTTTGAAACTCTTAACCGGAGCTGCATATTTTTTCAACGCCTCGCCGATGCGGACATAGGTGCGGAAAGAATCCGCTTCTGTTTTTTTGTTAATGCCCTTTGGTGATTCCTTCGGCAAAGATGCTTTCAGACTTTTCAACTCTTTCTCAAGCGTTTTTCTGTATGCAATTTGCGTTTTCAGTTCAGCAGCTTTTTCCGAATCCACATAATTCTCTTTGCGCTTGCCACCAATAGTAACGCGGTGATAGAAATATTCCCCGCCGTTAATTCTCTTTGTCGTGATACTGCCTAGGGGTAAAGCAGAAATCTCTCGTTCAAGTTCAATTATGCGATTTTGCGTTTTGCTTTTATCCATAACAATACCTCTCTTGTTTTCTTGCACCTTATTATACCCGTAATCGTGCAGATTATCAAGGGTATAATGGGTATAGTCCAAAAAATAATTTTGATCACAATGCAGGTTTGGAGCAATGGTAATTATCGATGATCAAGAAATGATTTTTGCAACAGGTATCATTTTTCGTTTTTCACAGTCCACCAGATGGTACGCAATAAACAAAGAAAGAGGACTTACGGAAAAAATATGGGAACTTGACCAGAATGTTATCCGGGAGGAGGCAGCATATGACGGGTTCTATGCTGTTTGCACCAATCTGGATGACGAAGCATCCAGAATTGCAAAGATCAACCAGAACCGCTGGGAGATAGAAGAATGCTTCCGGATCATGAAAACAGACTTCCGTTCAAGACCAGCCTATGTTCGTACTGAAACAAGGATCAAAGCGCATTTTATGACTTGTTTTTTGTCCTTGATCCTGTTCCGGTATCTGGAAAAGAAGCTGGAGTACCAATATACAAGTGAAGACATTCTGAATACCCTGCGCGGCATGAATTTTCTCGCCGTTTCAGAGGAAGGATATATCCCCGCGTATACCAGGACGGAATGAACCGATGCGCTTCATGAAGCCTTCGGCTTTCATACGGATTATCAGATTGTCAGCCAAAAACAAATGAAAAAAATTTTTCGGGAAACAAAAAGTAGAAAAAGGTACGCAAAAATTTACACGGTTTGACTGCCATAAAACGCCTTTATACAAGGCTTTTATGGCAGTTTTTCTCTTCCTGACTGTCAAAGACGGGAGTATATCTAATTTATATTGATACAAGCGATAGGTGCATTATAAGCGTTCTGTTCATAATAGGTGCCTATTTGAAGTCCATACTGGTTAGCAGGATACTGCATCATCGGCACATCGAACATATTGGTCTTGCCTCTCTGCCGGATATAGCGGATTCGCTCCTTGATTTTTGGTAGGTACATATCTGCTCTTATGGCGGGATATCGCAAATTCATTCTGAGCATAATGCAGATAAAGATTTCGGCTGGATCTGGGCATATAAAAACGGCTACACAGGAGCATTTCTACGCTTGTGTAGCCGCTATTCTTGTCCCTACGATCTGAAGGCGTCACTCAAACATTCTCGTTTTTTGAAAATCCCTCAGTTGCACCCTCTTCCGGGGGCGTTATTTTATCAGAAGCGTGAGCGTGCCGCCGACCAGCAGCAGCAGGCCCAGCAGCGCCTTTTTTGTAAGCCTTTCATGCAGTATGAAATAAGAAAACGCCACCGTAACGACAATACTTAATTTATCCACCGGAACCACAATGCTGGCGGGACCGTCATGCAGCGCTTTAAAATAGCAGAGCCAGGAAGCGCCAGTGGCCAGCCCGGATAAAATAATAAAGATCAGATCCCTTTTTGTAATCTGCTTGATGGTATTCTGTTTTTTGGTTATAAACACAATCGCCCAGGCCATGATCAGCACGACCCCCGTACGGATTGCGGTGCCCAAGTTAGAGTCCACGCCGTCAATTCCGATTTTTGCTAAAATAGAAGTAAGACTGGCGCATACGGCGGAGCCGGCCGCATAAAGAAGGCACTGATTAGAGGGTGCAATTTTTTTTCTCCGGCCGCCGCTGCGATGATCCGCCTGCAGAGCAGCTTCCTGCACCTCCGGCCTTTTTTGAATCATCAAATAAGTACCTGC
>USLW01000095.1 GCA_900555605.1 uncultured Clostridium sp.
ACGGCGCAGGCGCCGCCGCTGCCCTGTCCCTGTTTTCCGTGTGGGAGTCATGGGCAGCCCCTCAGATTCAGCCTTCATTTTACGTTTTACCCGGGCCAATGTTTCCGGCTCAGGCCGTATTTCTTGATTATCTTTTTGATATGCATGCTTAAACATCATCATAACCTTCTTTCAAATTCTCCCGCAGCAATCCGCGGCCTCTGTGCAGTCGGGATTTTACGGTGGATTCATTTAAATTCAGCATTTGACCGATTTCTTTCACCGACAGCTCTTCATAATAATATAAATGGATAATCGTACGATATTTGCACGGCAGCGCCATGACTGCGTAATATACCTGACTTTTTTCCTGCATATGGCAGCAGAGGGTGTCCGACAGCGCCGTTGTATGGCGACGCCACGCAGACCGCAGCAGACTGGTGCTGCAGTGCAGCGTCACGCGAAGCAGCCACGCCTTCCGATGCGCCTCATCCGAAAAATCCCCCGCATAACGGATATACCGCAGAAATACCTCCTGCAGAATATCATCTGCATCCGCTCGATTCAGTGTGCGGGAAAAAGCCAAGCGATACACCATATCCGCATATCGTGCCAATACCGTTTCCAACGAATCGTCCGCGCGCTTCGATTCGTACTCCATGGAGCCGTCCCCCTCTCTTCTGCCTTCAGGAATTCCTTTTATACCGGTACTTACATAAATAACACGCAGCAAAACCATATTTGGTTGCACGGATTTCACATTCTGAATATAAAATTTTGATGAACAAGCCGCAAGAGCTGCCGCGTTTTTTTATCCGCCCTTATTATACACAATATGATATACTGTGTTATACACAGATACCGCCTGCATAAATAATTTCTGCGCTTCTGTCTGCCATTTACGCCACTTCTGCACGGCTGTGCGGTTATTAATTTATTAACATTTTCACGTGATTTCAAAAAATAGTTGACATTTTATGAACCGCTCTGTATAATAACCGAGAGGTGACAGTATATGGAGAAAATTTATGACCGCATTAAGAAAAGCAGACTGGCAGTGGGGATGAGTCAGCAGGAGCTGGCCGCCAGACTGGGATACAAAAGCAAAGTCTCCATTTCTTGCATCGAATCCGGGAAGAAAGCAATTACATGCGATATGATAAATGAGATTGCCGAAGTGCTGCAGGTTTCTGCCGCCTATTTAATGGGACTGAACGAGCAAAACGCAGCGGGAGCAAAAAAGATACCGCTTATAGGCAGAATCGCAGCAGGACTTCCGATTTATGCAGAAGAAAATATTGAGGGCTTTGTAATGGCCGATGTGCAGGACGGCAATGAAAAATATTTTGCACTGCGGGTGGAAGGAGACAGTATGGATGCCGCCAGAATTTATGACGGCGGAATTATCATCGTCCGGCAGCAAAATATCGTACATAACGGCGATATCGCGGTGGTACTCGTAGACGACGAGACAGCTACCGTAAAGGTATTCAGGAAGGAAGGCCATTTCGTATATCTGACCCCCCAGTCTCATAATCCCGTCCATAAAACACAGGTATATGACCTGCGTAAAGTAAATATTATGATACTCGGAAAAGTAATCGAAAGCAGAACCTCAATCTGCTGATAAAACAGACAACCGTTTTTCACACATAGCCTCCCGCTCACACCACGGGAAGACGTTTTCCTCCAAAGCTATGCCCGCAATCCCATTGATAGCCGGGGAAGAGGCATAGCTTTGGGCGGGGAACAAATCCAAATCATTGAAACAGAAAAGAGCCTGCACAGAGCAATTGCAAAAGCGCTGCCTGTACAGGTTTTTTCTGTTCTGTAAAGTAAAAATCCTTGCCTTCCTATGAAGCGTTGCTTTTCTCCGGGCTGCAGACCGCCCGGAAGTATTGTTATGCTGCGGCAGGAGCCGCCGTTCGGACATTCTCCCTGCGCTGCATGGCGGCAGCCGCAGCCAGCAAGGACCCCATAATGCACAGTACGGAAAATTCGGGCAGATAGCCATACCAAAAATTACTTCCGGTAAATTGCATGTATTCATATAGATCCATACCGATATGAACCGCAAGCGGAATCGCAAAGATGCAGATCAAAGGGCGCTTCGTACGAATCATCCCCAGTACGGTTATGGTATATAAGCCGCCTACAAAAAAATAGAGCAGCACGCAAAGCGTCATATGCCATACTGTAAAGGAGAGCGCCTTTAATGCAAAAAAGATGCATCCAAGCCCTACGGGCAGAATGGTAAGCCATAAGCGTTCCCTGCCCCAGAACAGCAAAAAGCAGATAAATAGAAAATTGGAAAGCAGCGGCAGAAGAATCTGCCCGGCGGCAGCAGCAGCGGTAACGGCGGGATCCTTCCAAAATCCCCAAAAATACAAAATCCGAAAGACGGCGGCAGCAGCCATCAAAAAAACGGAAAGCTGAGCAAACCGGCTGCGGCGAATATCGATTGTCAGAAAACAGGCCGGATCAAGCGGCAGCCGCATAACATTTCCCCCTTCAAATCCTTATATAATACCGGCCAAACGCAGCAAATGCCGCGCATTTGTCGTTGTACAGCGTCCATCCTGCATTTTATAGCTGAATTGGATTTCATCCCCCGTATAGGTTTCGGTAAAATGAAAATTCAAGGCCCGTACGGCCGGTTCTTCTGCCAAATTGCACAATTCAAAATCGTGTGTTGTAATCATCGTGATGACCCATGGAACCGCGAGCTTTTTAGCAGCCTCCGCTGCGCCGGCAATTCGATCCCTGGAATTGGTCCCTTTAAAAATTTCGTCGATCAGAGCAATCATGGGCCGTTTCTGTTTACTGTAATCCACCATTTCTTTAATCCGCAGCAGCTCCGCATAAAAAGTGGAGATTCCGCTGCTGACATCATCCACCACACGCATAGAGGTAAACAGCCGCATGCAGGATACTGTCATGGCCTGTGCCGCAACCGGCGCGCCGGCATACGCCAATACAAGATTTACGCCGATACTGCGCAGCAATGTTGTCTTCCCCGACATGTTGGAGCCTGTGATTACGCAGGTCTTTGCGCGGACACGCATTGTGTTTCCTACAGAAATTTCCTGGGGGATCAGCGGATGATGCAGATCCTGAAATTGCAGGAGCGGAGCCGGATCCTCTGTAATCTTAGGAAAGCACCAGGTTTCCCGCACCGCGCAGGGGATCGTCAGACTGATCAGCGCCTCAAACGTCCCCACGGATTCCAGCCAGCGTCTGACATCCCGCCCATATCTTCCACGCCATTTTTCAAACATGCGCACGCAATGATGCTCCCATAATCCCAGGCCTGCCAATATAATATAAGGAATTCCGTAATATTTTAATTTTACGCATTCATAAATTGTGCGCAGATGCTTTAAGCCCTGCTCCGCGCTGCCGCCCACACGGAAAATCTGCTGCAGCTCCTGTAAATACGGATCTTGAAAGGAGGCGGCGGAAAGCGCCTGAAACACCTCCTGATATGCTTCAATACTCCGGCAAAAGGTCTGCATAGGCCGCAGCACTGCCGCATGTCTTGTATAGGAAGCTCCCAAAAGCACAAACTGGCAGAAAACGCAGCACAAGCATAAAAGCAGCGTATATTCAGCCAATACGCCGCAGGCCGCCAATCCCCCCAACAGCACAGTCAGGACAGGCAGCAAGACCATAACAGCCCGCATCCCCCTGCCATGACAAGGCTTCATACTTTCGCAGACGCGGATAAACGCTGTATTCATTTTCTGTTCATCTACATTTTTTACAGGCTGGAGCTGCCTGCATAATGTCTGAAAGTGAAGGGTAAATTCCGGCATATTCGCCAATGCGCCAACCGCTGACTGCCGTCTCCGGAGCGTTTCCGGATCCGGCTCCTCAGCCAACAGATACTGCGTCAGACACTGTTTCCCGAAAGGTGTGCCGGCGCAGCAAAGATACTGGTATAAGGAATGCCGGCCAAACAAATCGAGATCGCGGATCTGCGGTTTCTGTGCGGTAACGTACTCCGTACCGCAGGCAGGCAAATCCCGCCAGCCATCATCAAAACGAGATAAATACGCCTCCAGAACCGCCTGTTTTGCGCAATAATAGGAAATGCGTCCGTCCACACGATGATGCTGTACGACAAACACAAAAAACAAAACCAGACATCCCCCTGCCGCCGCATACCACCAGCTTCTTCCGCTCCAGGTTCCGGCAATGATACTGAATACCATGGCGCAAAATGACAGCAGCCGCAGGAATCCAAGGACACCGGAGCGCCGTTTAAGCTGCTGCAGCGGGCCGGTCAGTTCCTGCTTCCATGCCAGATATTGCTCTTTTTTCATGCCGTATGCCTCCTGCGATCTTGCATATCCGAATTGCTGCGATATCACGCAGCTGATTCGTATAGTATAGCACAGATCGGAGAAAAGTCGAATTTTTAAGTTTCCTGGCCCGCCGCTGAATCAAACCTCCGCAGCCTGCGGATATTCTGCAAAGGTGATCTCCGCTTTGAACAGATCCCCGTCTATAGAAAGCGCAAACGTTCCGTGCTGCAGTTCCGTAAGGCTGCGCGCAATGGACAGGCCCAATCCGCTGCCCTCGGAGGTCCGTGCGGAATCCCCCCGGACAAATCGTTCCATCAGCTCCTCAGGCGTGATATTCAGCACGTCACGGGAGATATTTTTCAGCGTGATCCGCACCCGGCCGGAATCGCGGCTACCGAGAAAAATACGCGTGTCTGGGGCTGTGCGTATTTGCAGATATTATTCAGCAGATTATCAAATACACGCCACAGCAGTCTGCCGTCAGCATAAATTCCTACCGGCGTCTTAGGGATCGTGACTACCGGCTGCAGGCCGCAGGCTCGGAAGCGATCTTCATATTCACCCATACACTGATTCAGCAGCTCCGTCACATGAATATAGGCAAGGCGTACCGGAATATTTCCTGTTGAAGCTTTGGAAGCCTCCACAAGATCCTCTGTCAGTTTTTTCAGCCGGGCGGACTGCCGTTCCAGAATGCGAAGGTATTCCTGCGCCGTCTCATTCGGAAGCTCCTCCTTTTTCAGGAGATCAATATAGTTGATAATGGAAGTCAGCGGCGTTTTGATATCATGAGACACATTGGTAATCAGCTCCGCTTTAAAGCGTTCGCTTTTCAGCTGTGCCTCCACTGCCTTTGAAAGTCCGCTGCTGATATGATTCAAAGTCTCTCCGTGACGGCGAAAATCCCAGAACATACCGGATGTATCAATTTGATACTCCATATTACCGGCCTCAATCATACTGCCGCCTTTCGTCAGATCCTGCAGCTGTGCAGCGCAGCGCAGCAATACCGCCAGTGCCACAAACAGCAAAATACCGTGTAAAAAGAATGCGGCCACGCTGCCCGAAGAAAGTCCGAAAAAAATAAAAATCAGATCCGCCAGTGCCGCGGCGGAGAACAACAGCACCGCCTTCCACATGACCATAAAACCGCGGACAAGGTCCCGCACCCATACATAGACACTGCGCAAAAGCCCTTTTAAAAAGTTTAAAATTCTCCAGCAAATCGTATTCCGCCACCATTTTCCCGCTTTCAGCCGGGCAGACAGCGTCATGCAGGCCGCCAGGCACAGCAGCAAAACAGCGGACGTAAAAAGAACCAGCATGATCGCCATGGTAACGCTGCCCCGCAGGAAATGGAATCCTCCGGCAAATATGCAGAAAATCAACCCCGCAATCCCGCAGAGCAAAAGGTCCAGCGGGATGCGGTCAAACCCATTGAGTACGATGCCGTCGTTTCCCGCTCTATGGCCTGCCGCACACATCAAAAAAAGGAACACAAGCAGCAGGAGAACCGCGGTAGCGGCAAACACGCCTATGATCGCATGGCGCAGCTGAAACAATAGATAACTGTTGTAATAATCGTCCTTTGCTTCAATCGGTGCCTTTACATAACAGGTGAGTGTATATTCCCGGATCGCGCCGTTCTCGGCAGTGCTTTCCCGGTAGACGTTCCGATACTGATAAGACAGCTCTGCCGGGCAATTCGAAAGCAGCTCCCGGCCGCCGGAATCCGTCAGCTGAAAAAAGAAATTTGTATTTTCGGCAGAAAAAATCCGTTCATATTCTGAAATCATAACCGCGGAGGCAGGATCCTGCCTTCCGTCCTGCATCGCCTGAACAAGAGGAAAATATTCACGGGATACGACCTGCGCATACGCATAAGTAATACTGCTGCAGCTTTCCGTATCGTAATAAGAATGCGTATTGCTTTCATAATAGCCCTTTCCGTCTGCATAAACGATTCCGGATAAACACGACAGCGTACTGAGGCCAAATAAGACAAACAAAAATACAGCAGTGATTTTTACAGGCAAGCTACGGATCAGCCGTTTCAAGATTCCTCGCCTCTTTCTATTTTATACCCCTGCCCCCATACCACCTTCAGGTATCGCGGTTCCGCAGGATTGATTTCGATTTTTTCCCTGAGATGCCGAATATGCACTGCTACGGTTCCCTCCGCGCCGATGGCGGCATCTCCCCAAACACGGCTGTAAATTTCAGCAATTGAAAAAACTTTATTTGGTTTTTCCATCAGCAGCTTCAAAATCTCGTACTCAGTAGGCGTAAGGCTGACTGCTTCCCCATCCACACTGACTGCCTTGGCATTGTTGTCCATCTCTATGCCGCCGATTCGGAATACAGTTTCTTTTCGGACCATACCGCCTAAGTTCGTATAGCGCCGGAGCTGTGCCTTGACACGGGCCAATACCTCCACCGGGTTGAAGGGCTTTGTAATATAATCGTCAGCACCGATGTTCAATCCCAGTATTTTATCCGTATCCTCGCTTTTCGCAGTCAGTAAAATAACCGGAATATTGCTGTACGCACGCAGTTCCGCCGTTGCCTGAATACCGTCCAGCTCCGGCATCATGATGTCCATCAGAATCAGGTGAATCTCATTTTCTCGGATCAGTTTCAGCGCTTCTTTTCCGCTGTAGGCCTCATATATCCGGTAGCCTTCTGCCATCAGATAAATTCTGAGGGCAGACACAATATCTTTTTCATCGTCGCAAATCAATATATTGTACATGATCTTTCCTTTCCCCATAGGCAGGCAGCCTTGCGCACGACACGCCGCTCCTGCGGCCGTCCCTGCACATGGCCGTACAGATAGTATACCGAATAATTCATTAAGAACAAACAAGAAAACCTATTAAGATTCTCTTAAGGCAAAACCAATCTGAAAAGCAGAACGCGGTCCTCTCCGGGCCGCGTCCGCATATACAGGCATTCATTTTCGTATCGTATATTTTACCATGATCGTATCAGGATTTCATTTTAA
>USLW01000096.1 GCA_900555605.1 uncultured Clostridium sp.
GCCGGGGTGGGTTCGGAAAGGCCCGGCTCTGCCGCCTCTTTCTGCCTGCTCTCCCGAATTTCCCGCAGTTCCTCACGGACAGAGGGGCGTTCTTCGGGAGATTTAGCAGTACCCTCGGCGGTTCTGCTTTGCTTTTCGGAGGTAGGCGCGGACGGACGGGATTTCTCCGTCTTTGCCGCCGCAGGGTTTGGGGATGCGTGCTCCTCCTTTTGAACGGGTGCGCCCAGCAGGTCATCCAGCAGACGGTCATCCGCCGCCTTGTCGGGCTTCTCCTGTTCAGGCGCAGACGGGGTGGTTTTGTCTGCCTTGGTCTGCTCGATGTCCCGCTTGATGGAAACGGCATCGACCGTCGCCAGCTTGAACCGCTCTACGATGCGGTTGATCTTGGACGCATCCTCGGCACGCACCATAATGTCTACCATACCGTCAGCAGAGCGCTCTTTGCCCCGCAGGGCACAGTAGACAACGCCGTACCGCTTGGCCTCGGTCGCAAACTGCTTCAGATGCTCTTCGCTGACGGTGAACACTTTCAGCTCCTTGCCGCTTTTGAGCATGGCAGAGAGCCGCTGGTGGCCTTTGGTTTTATTCTTATCTCGGTTTTTCCAGACAGCGTAGAGCATAGCGGCAATATTCTTTGCCGCCGAGCCGGTCAACTTCAGGGCAACTTCCGTACCCTCCAAGCTGATCCGCACGACTTGCTCCGCTGCGTCACCGGAATTGTACATGGTCACATTTCTCCTTTCTTTCGGGTTGTTCGTCCTCACGGACGGCTTTGATTTTCTCTTGGATCACGCCAGAACGCTCGGCAATGCTGTTACATAAAACCACCTCCTTCCGCAGTGCGGCAAGTTCTTTGGAAAGTGCTGTGATCTGCGCCTTGACCTCCGCCGCCTTTTCGGGATCAGACTTCACCGCCGCCGTTCGCTGTGCTTTATAGAGCTGTTTTCGGTCGGAGATCAGGACTTCAATTTTCCCACTTACCTCGTCACGGTAGGAAAAAAGCTGCTCGGCGGTATCGATCCGATGCCCTATGAGCAGCCTTGTTTCGGCGGTGATAGCGTCCAGCTTCAACAGATCCTCCCGCAAGATAAAGTGCAGCCGCTTTCTGCTTTGCTGCGGGCGGTTTTTCGGGAAAATGCCCAGCAGATAACAGTAGTGAACATACAGCGCCCGAAAGCCGGTCAGTTTTCGGGCGGTTTTCAAGCTACCGATCAGTCTGACCCGCAGAATCTTCGGCGTTTGTTCGGGCTTTTTCCGTTCGGGGCGGCTCTGGGACAAAATGCGTCTGCGGATGCTGTCCAGAGAGTAGTCCTCACCGAAATTACGCATCAGGCGAACGAATCGCTCCTTGCCCGGCGGTCTGACCGAAATATCCTTGCCGAGTTTCACCGTATAGCCCTTTTTCCGCAGAGCGTCAAAGAACTGCCGCTCGGTCATGGCTTGCCGTATCGCCTCGTCAATGTCTGCACGGATCAGCCCACGCCAAGTGGGGCGCTGTTCCTGCTCGGCACGCCATTCGCCGTATTGCTTGCCCCGGCCTTGCTGCGGTTGCTCGATCACCGACAGTCCGTATTCCCGGCAAAGCTCATCGGAAACCGTCTGCATCTCGTGGTAGTCCTTTCGGGTGCGGTGGTATTTGATGCTGTCCGCAAAGGATACGGTGTTGACGACAAAGTGATTGTGCAGATGATTTTCTTTGTCAAGGTGGGTGGCGACGATCACCTGATAGCGGTCGCCCCATAACCGGGTCGCCAGCTTTACGCCGATCTCATGCGCCAGTTCTGGCGTGGCCTCGCCGGGAGCAAAGGACTGATAACCGTGATAGGCCACCGTGCCGTCCTCCTTGCCGAACCGTTTCTTCACCGCCAGCATCTCGTCACGGGCGGTGGCGGGAGAGCAGTTGATGCCCGACACAAAGCGGTGGAGCGGTGCGCCGTCCTCACTGCCCGTTTCCTGTGTTTTCTCCGAATTTATGGCATAGCGGATCACATCGGAAAGCTGCTGCCCGTCCTGCTCGTTCAGTTCCCGGTCGGCGTAGAATTTGGGATTTGCCGTCTTTTCGGGATTTTCCGCATAGATCACCACCTTGCCGAGCCAGCCTTTTACCCGCCAAATTGATGTCGTCGCCATAAGCGTCACTTCATCGGACGGGGCAGAATGACCGCTGCGGTGATCGTCTTGATGGCCTCGTCCAGCTTGCGGCAGTTCTCGTCGTACCGCTGCACATCCAGTGCGTTCAGGGTATGGGCTTTTGCGGCGATCTGATTGAGGTTGTTGCCGATCCCATGCAGTTCCCGCATCATGGCGTAATAGTCGGGCGGCGGTGCGTCCTGCGGTTCAAGGCCGTTTACCAAGTGCCGGAGATACGCTTCACGGGAAAGTCCGCTTTTCTTGACCTTCTTCTGAAACGCCTCAGCTTCCTTTTTATCCAGCCAGAATTGAATGTGAACATTGCGTTTTCTCATAGGCTCTCCTTATCTAATTCGTTTTGTATTTCGGCGATCCGCTTGCCGACCGCATACACGACGGGGATCGTCACGCCGTTGCCAGCCTGCTTGTAAAGCTGGGCATCGGAATTGACGGCGGCGGCCCGGTCAAACATATCGTCCGAAAATCCTTGCAGCCGCCAGCACTCACGGGGCGTCAGCTTGCGGATGCGCCCGCAGCCGAGCGGAAGTGCGGAGCCGTTTTCAGGTTTGCTCTGATTTGCCTCTTTTGCTCGCTTGACGGGCAGAGCAAACTCGCAGGAATCGCAGGCGCAGAGATAAACGCCGTACTTGTCCTGCGTATTCAGGCAGAAAGCCGGTTCGCCGCACGCCTTGAAGCGCCGTCCGTTTTGCCGCTTGTTTTCCCGGTCAGGGGTGAGGACGGCACGGCAGCCATAAAAAATGCCGGAGCTTTCGCCCCGGTTGCTGACCCCGATCTTGTCATAGCCTGCGATCAGGCATTTGGTGTGATCCTGCTCCAAAATTTTCGGATCGCCACGCTTTAGCTGAATGAGTGCCGTTTCTTCGGTGCGGTCCGGGCACTCGCCGCTCATGCAGAGAACGCCGCTTTTGTCGCCGCTGTGATTGGTAATGCCGCTGTCATACCTTGCTTTGATGCAGCGGGCGTGCTCGGTCAGCCTCGGTTCGCCTTTGCACAGGTCGATGAAGTACATCCCCGTGCGTCCGGCAAAGCCGCCGCCCTCGCTCATCAGCGTACAGCTCACGCCCGCAGGATCATAGACCCGCTTACCCTGCGTGCCGCCGATCAGTTGTATAAGAGCCTTGCCGTCGCCTGCGGTGACAGGAAATATTTTTCGTCCACCCTCGGCTCTAAAATGTCGATAAGCGACAAGGTAGATGCGTTCCCGGTTTTGCGGAACGCCGTGGAAGCGTGAATTAAGCAGTCCGTATTCGATATGATAGCCGATTTCGGCCAACGAATGGAGAACGGTCGCAAAGTCCCATCCTCGATTAACGGAGAGCAAATTTTTAACATTTTCAAGGACAAGCCATTCGGGTCGATCCTCGGCAGGCGTGCCTTTGAGGAGTCTAACGATTTCAAAAAAGAGAGAGCTTCGCTTGCCTGCAAGCCCTCGCTGCCGGCCAGATACAGAAATGTCCTGACACGGGAATCCGCCTGCCCAGAGGTTGACCCTCGGCAGATCGGCGGACTCGGTTTTGGTGATGTCCTCGCCATACCATTCATCCTCCTTTACATCGTGGATCGCGCGGTAGCTGCGGTCTGCGAATTTGTCGATCTCGCAGTGACCTTTGCAGATCATGCCGCAAAGCTCAAAGCCCTTGCGGAAACCGCCGACACCGCTGAAAAAGTCCAAAAAGGTCATGGGTTCGTTCACCGGCTGTGACCTCCTTTCGGGTATATTAAAACTTCATGCACAGACAGGCATAACAACAGAAGTAGAATGCTGGTGCATGAAGTTTGTGTGCATCATTTCCGTTTGCCCCTTGGGGCGAGGAAATGGCACATTTCTGTGTTTTTCTATGCTCTTGCATAGAAAAATATCGTCCTCCGCATGGGTGGGGACGAAAAGGGTTTCAGGGATTTCCCTGACAAGTGCCGTTGTGGTATCACAACGGCGATGCTTGCTGGTACAGTGCATAGCGTTCGTCCCATAGGCCGAACATTTTGCCACCGACCGAAATAACATTACCGCTCCTGCTCCGGCTGCGGGCGGTACGAGATACCAAGCAGCGTGCCGTTCACCCTCGCAAGGTGTTCGGGATAACGGAACATCCTGCCGTAGCGGTCGATCTGCTCGTCGGAAAGACTGTCCAGATTTTCGCCCCGGCAGTCGCAGATAAAGGCGGGGCCGAAGATGAAATCCACCATCACGCCGTCGTCATTCTTCACGCTGCGGTTCGGGCGCATTCCGTTGATCTTGCTTTCCTCATTGCAGACGATGCAGACCTGTTCCTCAAAGGGATAAAACGGCTCGATCAGACCGCCCACCACTTTCTGCATCCCGGCAAGGGACGCATCGATCTCGACCGCACGGGCGAGCTTGCCCGGTTCCAGCAGTACCACCTTGATTTTCTTTTCATTTTCCATTGCAAATGCTCCTTTCATCGTTTTCCGTAATCGTGACCGTCAGCCCGTGTTCATCCTCCAGCGCAAGCAGCAGCTGTTTCAGCACCTCATGGCTTTTGATGCGGGGAATGTCCAGCGCCGAGGGAGAAACGCCCAATGCCTCGGCCAGCGTACAGAGCAGAGCGTGTTTCGGCGTTCTTATGCCGGACTCATATTGTGCAATACGGATGTCGGCGGTTTCGGGCGGAAAGCCTGCGGCGATGCCCAGCGCCTTTTGCGTCATGCCCCGCAGCATACGAAAGTGCCGGATGCGTCGTCCCGGACTTATTATCAAGTCGCTCACCGTTCTTTGCTCCTTTCTCCGCGCTTGGTGATGGGCAAACCCAGCCGCATACAAAGGCAGTCGTTGTAATCCTTGCCCTGCGGGGGCGGCTGGGTGTCTACTGTGACCGCATACTTTCTCGGCAGCAGGGTCTTGATGGTTTCTGCGGCGATCCGTCCCGTGGCATCGTTGTCGAGCCGCAGTGCCACACGGCGGATATGAGGATGCTCGGAAAGATACCGCACCAGCGCGGCGGGCAGACTGCTTTCCTCAATTTTCGCCCTTGGCTTGTAGACCCCGGCGAGGGAGAGCAGATTTTCACTGCGCCAGTCCTTGCCGTCCAGCTTTTGCAGCGTCCCGTAGGACAGCAGATCCACCGCCGACTCAAACAGGTGGAGCGTGTCGCTTGCAGCCACCGCAGGAATCCCAAAGGAGTAGTGCTTGTCGCTGCCGTTGGCGTCCCCGATGAAGTCCGAGCCGATCCCTCGCTGGTTGGCATAGCGGGGCTTTCCGTCTGCGTCCATGCCCACGAACACCACATTGTGATAGGGGTAGCTCTCGTAAAGGCGGCCGGTCTGGATGCAGAAGTCAATCAGTTCATCGTCAATGCCTCTGCGGTGCAGGTAT
The DNA here is from genome assembly GCA_900555605.1 of uncultured Clostridium sp. Taxonomy (GTDB): domain Bacteria; phylum Bacillota; class Clostridia; order UBA1212; family UBA1255; genus UMGS1851. The sequence goes on from USLW01000096.1 coordinate 5,486, forward strand.
TCGACGGCATGGGTGGCGCTGCGGTTGGCTTGCGGCAAAAGCAGCACCTTTTCCTTCGGCGCTTTCGGAGCCGGGGCAAAGGCGGGCGGTGCCGCCGTAAGATTTCCCATAATGGTTTCGACCGCCTGCGTAAAGGGCATCTCTTTGACCTTGATAAGATAGTCCAGCGCCGAATAGCCGCCGATAAAATTCACCCCCGTGGCATCCGCCGCGCGTTCCAGCGCAGCCGCCATTTTCACACACTGCTCCGCACTGTCCCGCGCCAGCAGCGCTATGGGCGTAACCGCGATTCGTTTATTCACAATGGGGATCCCGAATTCCGATTCGATCTCGCAGCACGCACTGACAAGTCTCTCAGCTTTACGGCATATTTTATCATAAATATCTCGGCACACATGATTGCCGTCCCCGCCGGCGCAGTCCAGCAGACTGATCCCCATGGTAACGGTCCGGATATCCAGATGTTCTTCTTGTATCATTTTAATGGTCTGCGTGATTTCATCGCAGGAAATAAACATTTGCGCACCTCATTTCACGATTGCTTCCAACCGCGTATCGTTGTTTCTTATATTTTATGCATGGAATTAAAAATATCCACGTGCTGCAGCTGAATCTTCATACCCAGGGTTTCCCCCAGCTCAGAGAGCTGCTTTGCAAGCAGATGAAATTCTACGCGGGCGCCGGAGACGTCTACCAGCATTACCATTGTAAAAATTTCCTGCATAGTCGTCTGGCTGATATCCAAAATGTTGACGTTTGCCTCCGCCAGACAGCTGCTTACGGCAGCAATGATTCCGACCCTGTCACATCCGATTACTGTTAATACTGCTTTTGTCATCACATTCCTCCATCGCGGCACAAATCATACGCACGGCAAAATCTGCCGTACCTCAAAAATGACCGATTTTTCGATATTCTGATTCAATATCCTGATCCTGTCTCTATCTGATAAAAACGCTGCAGACCGGCCCGGTTGTCAAATGCCTTTTTGCCGCAGCGCATGTCTTGTAATCTTACTGATCCAGGCGCAGCACCTGAAAATTCTGATCCAACAGCTGTGTGATGTAGGCATCCAAATTCGCCTCTACGGTTTTGCTGGCTGTAAACTGCATGATACAGCCGGAAAACATCTCCAGCTGCATTTTGGCAAACGGGTCCGCTTCACCGGACAGCTCCCACTCAACCAGCGAGCGGGTATGCAGCGCCGCTGTGTATCCCAGCTGATTGATCACGGCAAGCTTCTGTGGGCTTAACTCATATGGCCTGTAATAGAACATCCGTTCCGTGTCTCCGACGATTTCCCTATATTTTGCTTCCATTTTCATAAGCTCTGAGATAAAATCGTCTACGGAAAGGGCGCACATATCATCCCATCCGTGCCCCTCCTGGTTATATCTGCCGTATATGCCGATGAGATGCCCTTCGTCGTATATCCGTTTTACAATATCGGGATTTCCGTTTAAATAACGCACCGAAAGGAAAAAAGAGGCCTTTACATTTTTGGCCTTCAGGATATCCAGAATTTTTACCATGGAATTATTATCATCCCACATGTAATCGTTGAACGTCAAATAGATCCGGTTTTCTCCATTCTCCGGCTCTTTGACAAATACAAAGTCATAACCGTCCACAAACGGTCCCAGCACGTCTTTGTTATAATAACCTTTGGCAATATTTTCACCGTTCGGCCCAACCTCGGTAATAAAATGCGCAGACCAAAAGGCGGTCTCGTTGCTGATTCCGGCAGCGGCCTCCTTGTCCACAGCCGGAAATACAACCGGCGTAGCGGTCGGCACCTCTGT
>USLW01000097.1 GCA_900555605.1 uncultured Clostridium sp.
CGCCCAGTACGAGCCGATTCATTTCCTGCGGCGATTCCATATCCCTGCAGATCTCAGCCCACACCCGCAGCTGTGCCTCAGTAAGCTGAAAGGGCAGATTGTTCATCAGCTGCGCAACCTTTTTTTTGTCCGAACCATCGGCACAGTGCAGCGCGATCCCTTTGCCGTCCCGGGCGCAGTCTTTTTTTACCAATTGCAGCATAAGCTGAATATTCAGCAGCTCCTCAAAAATCAGACGCCGCCGGCATTGTGCGCACTGCGCGGCATCTTTGGGAAAGTGCGTACCCCGAATTGCAGTATCACGGTCCGGAAGCCGGTATTTGCGCAGTACTTCAGCCGGGAGAAAATCCGAAAAAGGGGGCGCGGCAGAAAGCGCTTCTGCCGTCAGCCTGCGCATAATATTCTGCGACAGTCCTTGTGTCAGAGGATAAATGGGTTTTATCCCTAAAAATTTGCCGCGTTCCTTGTATGTGCAGAACGCCGGGTTGCACAGCTCCGGCCCGTAAAAGCCCTGCGTAATCTTTCCGTAAAAAATATAATCCGTACCAGGGACCAGTTTTGAACGGATATAGCTTTGATTATAAAACAAAACCGTCAGCGTGCCGGTGCCGTCCGATACGGAGGCAGTGATCACGGACAGGTTCGCGCGGATATTTTTTACCGTCACATGAAGCAGCTTTGCGTAAATCACGGCAATTTCGTCCAAGGCCAGCATACTGATACGCGCGGCGCGGGTTCGGTCTTCGTATTCCCGCGGATAAAATGTCAGAAGCTCCTCCACAGTTCGGATGCCGAGGGCAGCCAGCGATGCAGCTCTGGCACTTTTAACGCCCTTTAATGATGTGATATCCTGTTCCATGGAAGCCTCCTATCCGTATCGCGCATGAGACCAGGCTGGTTCAGAATCCGCCTGATGATAAAAAACAGTATACATGCCGCAGACTTCAAAATCAAGTTTGAGATTGACAAATAGGAAAGGTCAAAGTATACTGAAAATGTTGATCGATATTGCAAAAGCAACACAAATGGGGTGGTTTTTCATTGTTAGGGTAATCTCCGGTACGGCAAAAGGAATGAAGCTCAGAACAGTCGATTCACAGAAAACGCGGCCGACCCTTGACCGCGTGAAGGAAGCGATGTTCAGTATGATTCAATTTTCTATACCGGGCGCTTTGGTATTAGATCTGTTTTCCGGAAACGGAAGCCTCGGCATTGAGGCGCTCAGCAGAGGCGCCGCGGGGGCTTTGTTGAATGATTATGACCCGGTTTGTGTTCAGACGATCCGCGGAAATTTGATCCATACGGGTTTTTCCGGAAAGGCAGAGCTTCTTCAGCTGGATTATCGGGAGGCGCTGCAGGCGTGCAGACGCAGAAAGCTGCTGTTTGACCTTATTTTATTGGACCCGCCTTACCGGCATATGCTGGTGCCGTCTGCTTTATGCAGCGAAGCGGCCGGAGCGATTATGCAAGAGGGGGGGCTTGCGGTGGCAGAGCATGACCGAGGTGAAACGATGGAAGCGCAATATGGGATCTTTCGAAAAGTAAAAACAAAATACTACGGCACGGTTGGCGTATCCGTATACATAGCAGAGAAATGAGGCACAAAACATGGCGACGAGAATAGGCGTATATCCGGGCAGCTTTGACCCGCTGACAAACGGACATCTGGACATTATCCGGCGTGCGTCCAAACTATTTGACAAACTGATTGTAGGCGTACTGCACAATGGGGCGAAGCGGCCGGTATTTACGATGGAGGAACGCGTAGCGCTGATCCGAAAGTGTACCGGGGATATGAAAAATGTTGAGGTCAAAATGTTCAGCGGACTGCTGGTGGATTTTGTGAAAGAAAATCATGCGGCTGCGATTGTAAAAGGACTGCGCGCGGTATCAGACTACGAATATGAATTACAGATGGCGATGCTGAATAAACATATAGACAGCAGTATTGAGACCATTTTTCTGATGGCGGATATACAGAACTCCTTTTTAAGCTCCAGCATCGTGAAGGATGTAGCGCGCAACGGCGGAGATATTACCGGATTGGTGCCGGATGAAATCATACAGGATATTATTTTGAAAATGTCGCAGAATTGAAAGGGTGCAGGAGATGGAATATATTGATTTGTTGGATGTATTGGAAGAATTAGTAAATAACGGGAAAAAGTCTTTGGTCGGGAGTAGGGTATCTGTGGACCGGGACGAACTGCTTGACATTGTAAATGAGCTAAGGAATACACTGCCTGAAGAAATCAAGCGTGCCCGCCGCGTTGTTGACGAACGGAAAACGATTCTTGAGAATGCGCGTCAAGAGGCCGGCAATATTAAGGCCAGCGCATGTGAGGATGCGGAAATCATTATTAAAGAAGCGGAAAACAAACGTATGGAGCTGGTTGATAATCACCAAATCACGCAGCTGGCAACGCAGCAGGGTAGGGATATTATTGATGAGGCACAGAAAAAGGCCAGGGATATGCGAATCGGCGCCAGAGAATATGTGGACAGCCTTCTTGAGGAATTTGAAAATTATCTTGGATCAAAAATCCAGGAGGTTCAAACCAACCGCAATTCTTTAAAATAGAACTGCGGTTTTGATATGCTCCATATTCTGATACATGATATCGATATAGGTGATTCCGGATTCCAATTCATCCTTTGTTACATTATGGCAGGTGCTGAATACTTTTAATTGAGCACCTGTTTCATTTGCAATCGTAGCCGCGATGGTAGGCGTTGTCAGTTCCTCGTGAAAAATGACGGGAATCTGATGCGCTTTTACATATGCAATCACATCTGCAACTGCTTTTACACTGGGCTCGGCTTCGGAGGAGCAGGAGGTATAAGCGGTAACATAATGAACCCCGTAATGCTGCAGAAAATAAATATAGGCAAAGCGGCCTCCAAATACCAGTGTGGGGTTCTCCGCCTGTGCAAACAAATCGATAAAATCCTGATCCAATTTTTCAAGAGATTTTTTGTAATTCGCCGCATTTTCCTGATATTGCGCCGTGTTGGCGGGATCTTTGGCGGTTATAGCCTCTGCGATTGCCTGTGTTATGGCCATACTGTTGACGGGATCCAGCCAAATATGCGGGTCTGCTTTATGCGTATGCGTTTCTGATTCTTCCTCTCCGTGAGAATCCGCCTCGTGAGAAGCTTCTATTAATGTTACGGCCTTTGATACATCCAGCACGGTTACAGTATCCGGAAGCCCCTGTACAATCTGGGCCGCCCAGGGTTCCATGTCATCTCCTGTATAAATAAACAGATCCGCGCCGTGTATTGTCATGATATCTTTTGTCGTCGGTGCATACATATGACTTTCCGTACCGGGCGTCAGCAGAAGCTGTACGTCCGCCAGACCGCCGGCAACTTGGCGCACAAAATCATACTGCGGAAAAAGAGTGGCGACAATGGATAATTTATCATTTTTTTGTCTGCCGGACGAACATCCGGAGAATAAAACGCTTAAGGATAACAAGATTGCTGTAAAAAACGCAGTTATACGGATTAAATAATGCTTCACGCTACCTCCTGTGCCCCGCCTCCGCAAAGACTTAAGCAAAATGGATTTAATACTGCAGAATTCATTATAGTCCCGCATTGCCGATTGTCAAGAAGATTTCTCTTGTCTGCCTTTTTCCTTATTATGCGCCTGCGGGCGGGGTGTGAAGTTACCGTTGCGGTGCGGAGCATTTCGGTATAAAATAAGACAGCAGCGTGAAAAACTAATTTTACACGCGGGATTTTGTTCTTTCCGACCCTTGAATACCGGAATTTCGGCAAAACCGAAGTCCGCCTCAGCGTAAACTGGGGAAGAAATGCAGCGTAAGGAAACTTTGGCTGTTAGATATAAAAATGCGAAAGGATCAGAGTTTATCAAATCATGAATGATTATGAAAAAGCATTGGCATTGACAAAGGCCTATGGACAGGAGCATTTGCTGGCATTTTACTCCACACTCGGTGAAGAAGACAAGCAGGCGCTCCTGCGGCAGATCCATGGAATCGACTTTGCGCTGGTACAGGCACTGTATCGGAAGGTGGCGGAAGGGAGACTGCCGGAAACCGGCGAAATTACGCCGATTTCATGTATAGAAAAAAGTATGCTTTCCGGTCAATCTATAAAACATTACGAAAAAACAGGACAAAAGATCATGGAAAGCGGCGGTTTTGCGGCTGTTACAATGGCAGGCGGGCAGGGAACGCGCCTGGGATATGATGGACCGAAAGGAACCTTTGATATCGGACTTCCGTCGCACTGGTCCCTGTTTCAGATTCAGTGCGAACGTTTGAAAAAGCAGAGCAGGGCGTGCGGCCGTGCGATTCCGTGGTATATTATGACCAGCAGGGAGAATGACCATGAGACCAAGCAGTTTTTTGAAGTAAACCGGTATTTCGGCTATGATAAGAACGCGATCACCTTTTTTACACAATGTATGCTGCCTATGGTACATACGGACGGACGGATCGTATTGGAAAAGCCGGGAAAAATCAAAGAGGGCGCTGATGGTCACGGCGGGATCTTCCGGGCAATGCGGCTGTCCGGCGTACTGGACGACATGAAACAGCGGGGGATCCAATGGATTTTTGTGGGCGGCATCGATAACGTGCTGACGCGGCTGTGCGATCCGTTCTTTGTCGGCTATGTGAAAGAAAGCGGCTGCCTGCTCGGCGGAAAATCTTTGTTGAAGCGGGATGCGGCTGAAAAGGTCGGCGTGTTCTGCCGGAGAGCCGGAAAGCCCTGTGTTGTGGAATATACGGAAATTTCATCTGAGATGACGGAGTGGCGGGATGCGGCGGGACGATTTATTTACGGCGATGCGCATATTCTGTGCAATCTGTTCCATATCAGCGTGTTTGATATGATGGGCGAAAAGGGGCTGCCCTATCATGCGGCAAGGAAACAAACAATTTCTGTGATGCCGGAGAACGGCGGAGCGCACGGCGGTACGCATACGGCTTATAAATTTGAGGCGTTTATTTTTGATGCCTTCGGATATTTTGACGATATGGCTCTTCTTCGTGTGGTACGGGAGGAAGAGTTTGCACCGGTGAAGAATCGGACGGGTGAGGACAGTCCAGAGACCGCTCAGGCACTGTACACGGCCTTAAAGGATCCGATCTAAGATGCTGATATCGCCGGCGGCGCTGCCGCGGCGGAAAAATGGAGGGAACAATGAACAAAGGACGGAATATCGCGATTCTAATGGTATGCCTGCTGTGCGTAAGCCTACTGGCGTTTCTGATGCTTGCAAGCAGTCTGAATGAAAACGGCGTTGTGGACCAGGTGCGTTTTATTCATATCAAAACAGATGATGTGGTGAAGGAGTATGAATTTTATTTTGTAGGCAGCGAGGTAATGGAAGGCACCGTTTCTCATTCTTCCGACGGGGTGTTTACAATCAAAATTCGAAAACGGATTCCTTCTCCGGAGACGGAAAACGGATATATTGAGGCGCCCTATGATTATCAATATATGGTGACAGGTTCTGATAAAGAGGATGCCGCCGTGACATATGAAACCGTGTCGGAGACGCCTTCGGAAGGGCCGTATGAACGTTTTTCCCAAAAGCTGTTTATTACGATGCTCTTCGGAAAAGAACGGCTGCTGAAGTTTTATGAAGCCGTAATCGTTGCATTTGTTGCGGCGTGCGGCGGCCTGATCATCGGGAAAGCCGAGGAACTGTGGCACGTGGTGAAAAAGAAGGGGCCGGAGGAATATCCCAAATGGGAAGAACTGGGGATCTATAAAAAGATCGGCGGCGCGATCATTGCCGGTGCGGCGCTGCTGCTTCTTTTGTTTGTATTGTGGTAATTGGAGATTTGCATATGACGGTACGAAGAAGGATCGTAATGTCCAATATCATAATGATGGTGATTCTGCTTGCCCTGGTCTTTGTCCTTGCGTTTTATATCCTGCGCATATTTGTGACGACTTATATTTCAAACAGCATTGAGAGCATTGAAAAACCTGTCGACGACAGCATCTCCGTATATGAGCTGCAGATTTTATTTGACGGTGTCATTGACATGGTGACAGAGACAGACGGCAAAATTGAGCAGTACCGCTATTATAACCGCATTCTGGATTATCTTAACGCGACGCGGACATTGACCTATATCACGATGAACAATGAACCGCTGTATATTACGGAGGGGTATCAGGCGGATGAGATCCTGTCCGTGGCGGCAGAATATAATGCATCGGTGCTCAACCACGATGATACGGTGATGTATTCGGACTCTTCCGGATTTCTCTATAAAACGACGATCACCCTGCAGCCGGAAGGCGGGAATGCTTCCTTTTTACTGGTAAACCGTCAGATCGGCACCTCGGAATTTAAAAATGATAACCGACGGTATTGGGCCGGTGCGGCAGATGACATCAGCGATGCGGTTCGATCCATCAGCGTACTGGGCGCAATGGTAATCGTGATTGTAAACTGTGTGTTGGTTGTAGTCATTTCAAACAGCATTCTGCGTCCTCTGAATAAACTGAAGGCCGCAACACAGATGATCAAAGAAGGAAATCTTGACTTTGAACTGGAATATGACGGGCAGGACGAGATTACGGATGTCATCCGGAACTTTGAAGATATGCGTAGAACGCTTTCCACCTATATGGAGCGGCAGCGCAAATATGAAGAGGACAGGAAAGAGCTGATCGCAGGCATTTCACACGATTTGAGCACCCCGCTGACATCCATCAAAGGATATGTGTCCGGCTTAATGGATGGTATCGCAGATTCGCCGGAAAAACAGGAAAAATATTTAAAAACAATTTATAATACCACCGAAGAAATGAATACGCTGGTGGAGGAGCTGTTTCTATTTTCCAAGCTTGATCTGGATAAAATTCCATTTGATTTTCAGCGTACAAATCTGTCGGAATATATTGCCAGCTGCTGTGAAGAAATCACATTCAACTTGGAAAAGAAACATGTTATACTGACCTATACAGATCTGTGCGAACATCCGGTATATGCGCAGCTTGATCGGAACCAGTTTGCGCGGGTCCTGATGAATATTGCCGATAACAGCGCAAAATATAAATGCAATGAAATCGGGAAGTTCTGCGTGACACTGCAAGAGGAGGACGGCGAGGCCCATATTATGCTGCAGGATGACGGCAGAGGGGTCCCGAAGGAACTGACAGATAAAATTTTCGATTCCTTTTACAGAAGTGATCCGGCAAGAACTAATCCGGTAGGGGGGAGCGGTCTGGGACTATCCATTGCCAAACAGATCGTAGAAAGCCATGGCGG
>USLW01000098.1 GCA_900555605.1 uncultured Clostridium sp.
GGCCACAGGCCTGCTGCCGATCAGAGAGCCGGTCAAATAAGAACCGCCGTGAATAAACAAAAACACCGTATCCGACGGCAGCGGAGCCGGACACGCCGGCAGAATCCATTCCGCATCCAGCGGACAGTCTTCCGCAGGAAAGGACTTCAGCGTTTTCGGAACGCCGCGGATCTTTCCCAGCAAATTATGCCCGGAACGTTTCCTTTCCAGCTTCATGCCGGTAATCAGCGGCTTCACGACCCGCATGGCGCCGGCCATGAATACGCCTTCCCTGCTTATCTTCCGTTTTTTGATCTCAGCTCCGGCACACCTGTCTTCCTCCACGCGCATCCCCCACGATCTGTTATACCGATCCCGATCCGCCTGCCTGCGGCATGATTCTACCGATTCCTGCTTATGCTTCCGTTTCTTCTGCCGGTCCGTTCACAATCTGCACGGTCTGATCACAGTACAGCCGTTCTACGGTTAAACCCGTCACATCGATTCTTTCAAGGCCGCTTCCGTATACTTCGATTTGTCTCAGGGCCTCCGCCGCCGTAAAATCGATTTCTGTAAATAAATTTCCGCTGCCCTTAAAATATTTCAGATTCTCGCAGCCCGCAAAGGAAAGCACGGTCAGCGCGCAGTCGGAGCAGTCCAGCGCAATCAGCGCAGGATAGTCCTGCAGCGAAAAAGAAGTCAGCGGATTATCGCTGATTACCAATGTCGTTAGCATGGGAAGCAGCGTACCGTCCAATTCCGTCAGCCCTGTGCCGGAGCAGTCGAGATAGGTCAAACGCGGCGTCTTTGTAACGTCCGGCAACGGCATTTGTGTGCCGCCGTAGCTGAGAGCCGTCAGGTTCGGCACAACGGATAGATTCAGTTCCGTCAAGTTGGTATTCTTTACAGATAACTCCAGCAGGTTCGGAAAATGTTCCAGATCCGCTTCTAAATTCACCAGTTCCTGGCCGTCCAGCTTCAGCGCCGCAACCTTTTCCAGATCCGCTGTTTTCAGCGGCGAGCCGTAATCATATTTGGCGTATGCGCCGCCCGGGTTATGCTCGATCAAATAACGAAGCGCCGCGGTTCTCACCCCGTCATTAAGAAACTCCACAGAATCCAGCGAATCCACAAAGGTCTCATAGCCCGTAAATTTAATATCTCTATGGTAAAATAATTTTCCGGAGGCAGAAGCACTGATAACCTGTCCGTATACAGAAGTGTTGTCGTAAATCACCGTTGCACGCGGCGCCAGAAGCGTTCCGGTCAAGATGGTATCCTTCAGAATCACCTCTTCCGCTTCATAGCAATTGATTACAACGCGCGATGCATACACCCCGGATTCATCCCGCACCAGAATATAGAATCCCGACAAGTCCACTACCCTGCCGGATAGATTGACGACCGCATAAAAGTGATCATCCTCTGAATTAATCCACATATAGCTGAAATCCTGCAGCACATATCCCTCGCCGCATACATCCGCGCTGTCTACCAGATAAACGCAGAAGCGTTCATTCTTTTGGGAAATGCAGTACAGTCCGTCTTCCTCCGGATTCGTGTTTAAATTCGTCCAGGCTTCGCTGTTCGGAGTCAGCCCGGCATATTCGGCGGAAATCTGCAGATAGTTCATCTGGACGCTGTTTTCGCCCGGTCCCGCAGTACTGCCCGGCGAATGGGTTCCATCCGTTAGAATGCTGTCTCCTCTCTGCGGATGTGCCTTGTATTTTGAAGACGCCATAGTAAACAGCACGATGGCCGTACAGAGAAAAATTGCCGCAATCAGCAGCACGGCGATTCCGGATATCTTTTTAAAATCTTTTAGTCCAAGCTTTTTCAGCCACATCATCTATCATAGCTCCCGATTTCAATCTGAATTTCATAAACCGCCGCGTCACAGCACCGGCCATTCCGGCCAATATATTTTAACCCTTCTATTTTAATATAATATCCTTGCTTTTGCAAACGAACTTTTTCCGGTTCAAGGGATTTTGCCTGTTGACAACTGCACGCTTTGCATTTATAATTGCTTTTGCTGATTTCACCAGAATGTCAGCACACAAATGCGATCGTGGCGGAACTGGCAGACGCGCACGTTTGAGGGGCGTGTGGGAATCCCCGTACGAGTTCAAGTCTCGTCGATCGCACCACAAAAGGGCAACAAAAAAGATGCTCACTGAAAAACCTCGATTTTATCGGGGTTTTTCGCATTTTCAGAGAGGAATTTTTCAAGATGGTTTTGTAGATGCCAAAGGACAAAAATCCTATTTTGAAAGCATTCGAACCGACAACGCCGAATAAACCGCCTCAAAGGGCACGGAAAGAAAAAATCCGTGTGCTTTTTCTTTTCCACACTGAACGCTTTGCAGGAAAACAGCGATTTCTGTCAGGCGCTAAGGACGGCATCAGCGCCCACTGAATCATCATCATGATATTTCACGGCGTTTCTGACCTGATGGACAATTTTACAATCATATGTTCCGGCTGTCCGTACGATCTTTGATCTGGCCGGCATTTAAATTATACAGTATTTTTGATACTTTTTAATATTTCCTTATGCTTTTTTCCGGCGCCGGGATTCCGGGCAATATGATCAGCCGCTTCCCTTTCGGTATGTGCGGCTTTTAATAGCGTGATTCTTTTTTCTATATAACCGTTTTCTATATAATAATTGCATGTTGCAAACGGCAAGTCACGCCGCAATACGAATTCCATGGTTTTTAACAGCTTTTCGAAATTCCTTGTTACCATTTTAAAATTATCGGCATAAAAACAATGCAGTTCTCCGCAATCCAATGACTTTAGGATATGTAAAATAGAAGAATCATAAGTCGGACTGATTCCGCTGAAAACAACTGTCCCGCTGCTGTCATTTTGTGCAGTTCTGCCATTTGTACAAGTAAGCTCGTCCACCCCTATTACAGAGGAAAAGGCTATTTTATCATATTGAACAGAACTGTCCTGGCACATGCCCAGCTGCTGCAGCGCAGTCCATGCAACAGGATATTTTAATGTAATATCCAGATAAACATCTCTGAAGGGTTCCTCTGTATTCTGACGGATTCGGCGGCTCAGCTCAGCAAAATTCAATTTCTTAAAATACAAAATAGCCTCTTCCGTCAGTTCCCGCATACAGGATTCTTCTATAGCAGCGGATAAACCGGCCTTACGGAAATCACAGCTAAACGGGATTTCAAGAAGACTATTGCGTATTGCAACTACCACAAAACATCTGATATCTGACTTTACAGCAGCGGGCTGATAAAAGAGCCCCTCTTCCGCACCTATCATGAGAAGCCCTTTTCTAAAAGAAAGATCCTCCCAGTGAAAAAGGATGGATAAAATCTGTTCATTTATATTGCCGCAGATGCTCCGGATAAATTTTTCTGAAACATGATAACCGCGCAGCCGTTTTGATAATGATAATAAATAACCCTCAATTTCATCAATTTGCATCAGCGACTTTCCCTTTCTCACAGAAACTCCTCTTTTTATTATGACAAAAAATAAATCTTTGTCAAGATAAACCAGGATGGCCGCCTTGCAAAGAAAGGATCTCCGCTGCCTCAGGCTTGAAAAATCCACGAACAAATAACCTTATGTTTTTTGCGCATTCTGCCTTTTATAAAAATCTCAATTATTTTTTTCGTACCATTGCTCCTGCTGCGCCCGCGTACTGAACCGAATATATACGCCCACTTTTTTGAAAAAACGGCGATTGTTTTTTTTCGGTTGACAGGACTTTCTGTTTTTTGAATATCCATTTTGACTGAGCATATCCATAACAGCCACCACCTCTGTTTTATTGTATTCATTTCCGGTCCAAAATTATGCTATAATAAAACAATAAGGCCGTATCAGCCGCGGCGGCGCCGACGGCCTGATAAAGAAAGGCTGGTCTGTTTCAATAGAAAAAATATGAGTGATCGAAGATGATAACAGTATCAAAAAGGAATGAATCACGCTTCTGCGGGCCAACGGATATCTTGCCCGTTCCGGAGCAGCCCTGTGATCTTTGCGCTTCTGGAGATCGGGCTGCCCGGGGAAAACGGATATAAATATGCTGGCAAGAAAAAGCATTCTGTCCGAACGAAGATAACGCTCACGGCAAAGGGAGCTAAAAAAATGCGGCAAAAGAAAATCTCACATAATAAAACCCGGAGAAATCACGATTTACCGTGGCTTCTCCGGGAAGATTCCAAAAAAGATTCTTTGGCGCATCCCTTTTTAAACAACCTAGCTCTGTATCCAGCCTGACCGTTCTTTATCTTTTGACATTGCGCCGCTTTTTGAGACCGCCGATTGCGGAAACCGCAGCTACAGCCAAAGCAGCCAATCCGAAATCACCGGTTGCCGGCACAGTAGGCGTCGGCTCCGTATCCGGAATTACAGGATAGCCATCCAGCAGACTGTATTGTGCAAAAATAGCAAAATCCGCTTCTTCTCCGTTGGAATAGAAGACTGCACTGGAATCTGCCGCTTTTGTATGGGTCCAAACTGCAGGCTGGCCGTTTGGATTCCCCGTGGAATCCACGCCTGCCTTACCGTTTGACATCACAATCAGGTATGTGCCGGCCTGAATCGGATCCGGGAAATAGAATATACAATCCTGATTATCCGTATGGTTGAACTTTACAGTCTGATAAACCGGCGTTCCTTTTACCGTTGTATCATAATCCTGATTCCATCGATATACGCTGAAGGTAAATTCGGTATTGCGCGCCGAATAGGTGGGCATTCCGCAATAAGTAAAGGAATTCATAGCTTGGCCGGAAGCAATATCAATGCGAACCGCCACAGAACTGTCGCCGAGAATTCCGAGAGCTCCGCTCTTATCCTTACTGTCATCAAACAGCTTCTTGATTCCTGCAGCAATCGGCACAAAGCCGTCAAGGGAAAGCACCTCAAAGTTATCCAGAACAAGGTCTCCGCCTCTCGTAGAAAATCCTATCACATTGTCAACCGTGGCAATCCGCGCGTTCTCAGTAGTTTTAACAATCTTGCCGGAAGCATCCTGAATTGCAGCCTTTGTAAAATAGTCGCCCTTTATTTCAGAATATTCGACCGCAGCAAGCAGCGTATCCTCTACATAAACGGAAACCTTTCTATTGGATTCCGTGACTCTGATCTGCAAAAGGTCGTTCCGAAAATCCTTGCCCTCCGGCAGATCTGCAAAATAACGCAGGTTTCCGATTCCTTTCTGATATATTTCACTGATCTCCTCAGCAGTCTTCACACCGATTTCCAAACGGGTTCCGTCAAGCTTCAGGTAAATGCCGGCATAACCGACACCGAAACCGATATCATCGGCTTTGCAGCCATCGTCTTCAAATACATCCACATATTGCGCGGGATTGAGATCAACGACGCCCTTATCCTTATCGTAGGCTTGTGTAATCGTAGGCGTTCTGGACAGCGTGTGAAGGAAAAAGAATCCTCCGTTGGGCGTTGTAGCGCTGCTTTTCGCCTGAAAAGCAACCTCATAATTTCCGGGGATATAGGGCGTCGCCAGAAGAAGACGTCTTCCGTTGAGCCATTTCATATGCAGCGCCTTTCCGCCGCCGTTTTCAGTCAGCGAAAAACCGCCGTTGCTGCTATCCTGCGGCCAGGCATCTGCAATCTCCATATGCCAGAATCCCTTAAGTGCCTCTTTGGCCGCCGCATCATCTGCAAGGCTGTCAAAATTTTCCGAATAAATGACTTTCTTTTCTTCCGCCATTGCCGGAACAGTCCAAAGAGACAGACACAACGCAAGTGCAAGGATCCATGCGAATCCTTTTTTTACATTTCTCATAGCAAACCTCCTTAAATAAATATTCATGCTTTATATCTTCGCTGAGGGCATTATGATTTGCGTTTCTTTCTGATAACGATCACCGCGGCGGCAGCTCCGCAGACTGCAACGACACAAACAATGACCGCAATCCAAAGTCCCGCATTGCTGTCGCTGTCGGATTCATCGGCAGGCGCTTTTGTTGCGGGTACCTTTGTGACCTCAGGCGTATTGTCCGCAGGCTTTTCCGTAACCTCCGGCGTCGGAGTTGCAGGCTTCGGCGTCGGGGTTGCATCTAAATCGTCTACGGTACCGTCCGGATCGCCGTTTTCAATCACAAGACACTGTACAAACAAGCCGTATTCAGCCTCATATCCGTTTTCAAATATCAGCGTGTTCGGATCCGTCGGCATCTCATGCTTCCATATGCCCGGCTGTCCCTGCGGATAGCCTTCTGCATCAACTCCTGGTTCGCCCTCCCAGATTACTACCAGATAGTGACCCGACCCAAGAGGCTCCGGGAACGTAATCGTACAATCAAGATTGTCCTTATGATTGGAAATTGTCGTATCATAAACCGGCTCGCCCTCAATTGTCGCAAAATAATCATATGTCCACTTAAACACCGTGAAGCGGAAAGCCGTCTGCTCACCGTTGTAAGTGGGCATTTCTTTGTAGGTAACGGATTTTAGTGCATCACCCGCGGGTACCGTGAAGCGGAACCCGATCTCCTTGCCTACATCCATCGGAATTGCCTCTCCCTTTTCAGGCGCAGATGCATCATAGATCGGAACCACCTTTAGAGAGGTAAGCTCTCCGGATAAAGAATCCATTTGGATATTGTCCAGGTACATCGTACTGCCGCGGGTTGAAAAACCGACAGTATTATCACTGCTGATTTTCGCCCGATCCGTCGTACCCACCTCAGCGCCGGCGGCATCTTTGATAACCGCTTTCGTAAAATACGAATCCTTCAATTCCGAATAGGCAACAGAACCCAGCAAAGTGTCCTCCGCATATATGGAAACGACCTGATCTTTTTCCACAATTTTAATGTTCACATAATCATTTTCAAAGTTCTTTCCTGACGGAAGCGATGCTGCATACCGCAGGTTGCCGATGCCTTTTGTGTGGACGGCATCTACATCCGCTTCTGTTTTAACGACAATATAAAGCTTATCACCATGAAGCTTCAGATAAATCCCGGCATAGCCGACACCGTTTTCAAATCCGTCGCTTTTATCGCCGTCGCCTTCAAAAAGACTCATTTGAATATTATCGTTTGCAACTGCATCGCGCACCTGATTGGTAGCGGTATCGAACACCTTTGTGACCTGATAAACTTGGGAAATCGTTCGGACAAAAATAAATCCGCTGTCATGACCCGTACTGCCGCCCTTTGCCTGAAGCTTGATCTCATAAGCCTCCGGCATCAGCAGCGTCTGTCCGAGCAGCAGCAATTGTCCGGACGAAATCCATCCT
>USLW01000099.1 GCA_900555605.1 uncultured Clostridium sp.
TCTGTTCCCGTCAACTGCCTCGAAGCCTGTCTACAATGCCGGACTACGCCTACATCCACAAGGAGCTCCAGCGAAGCGGTGTCACCCTGAATCTGCTCTGGCTGGAATACTGCGACCAGTGCAGAGCGGACGGTAGAGGTGTTCTATGGCGGAAACCGGATCTGTTCCCACCCCAGGCTGTACGGAAGGTTCAACCAGCACAGCACCATTCAGGAACACATGCCTCCCGACCACCAGAAGTATGTCCAGTGGAACGAAGAGCGGTTTATCCACTGAGCCGGGAAGGTAGGAAGCAATACGCAGATCGTTGTTCGTGCATCAATACTCCGACAATAATGAGTAAATACAATACTTACCCCAATAACTCCATTTCAGAGTTTTTATTCTCTCAAAAAGCTGTTTGAAAAACATTGGCCAGCTAAAGATAATAAATGCGCTCATTATGAGCGTAGTGAGCAGTGATACAACACAAGCCTCCTATATGAATTACTCCTGCTCAGCAGCGGAGGGATCTTGCGTAGAATCTGTTTCCGGCTCTCCCTTGAATATGGAATCGGAAGCTATAAGATTCTCCGTCGCTTCCTGTTTCACCGACATATTTTCCTGATTCGGTTACGATGCTTCTGAAGTCTCCGAAATGCTTTCCATCGGTTCGAACGGCAGATCCGTCTCCGGGTGTTCCGGGGAGGTTGAGTCAGCGGCAGGAAATTCCCAATCTTCCGGCGGGATTTTGATAATCTGACCGACGCGGATCGAATTTACATCAGCAATGCCATTTTACGGGCATTTGATCTTGTGTCGGCTCGTCGGAAGCAGGAGACGGAGTATCACTAATCACAGGATTATTAATCTCATCGGCTGCGTTATTTTCGGTATCTTCTGCGGCAGCGTTGATGATTTTCTCCGCAGTTACACCAACCGGATGGCTGCCCCAAACGCCCGTGAAGATGTATGTACCAGTTGTTTCCGGAATAAAATCTATCGTAATGCTTTCTCCGGGCTTAAAGGTTTGCGTATAGTATTTCGTATCGCCGCATTCGATAAGGCAATAACCGCCACGCTCCTTGGCATTGCCGGCTGCTTTCAGGCTGACCGTATACGGAGTACCGGCGTTCAATGTATACCCACCGTTTTTCGGATCAATCTTTGTTTCACCGTTCATGACCGATTCCACGGTCACCTCGTAATACGCAGCCGTCATCTTCTGCGGGGGTGTTTGAACACTCGCGGAGTACCATGCCCATGTCATACCGCATACGCAGATAAGGCAGATACAGACGCCAAGGATAGACGGCATGAGCAGCGGAACAATACTGTCTTTGCGTTCTTTCTTCCCTGCGTGATCGCCTTTGTGAAAGAAGAGCCGGTACACGCGCATCACATTCTTTTCGTTGACAAAGGGAATCAGGCAGAGGTAGTGACAGCGCAGCTCGCCGCGCCAGCGGCGGTATTCCCCATAGCTGTGGGCACAGTCCATCTCATGACAGATATATCGGGCGTCCTCCATAAATATCCGCAGAAAAGACGCCAGCTTCACAATCAGTAAAACAAGCAGGGCCGCTGCGGCAACAATCGCGATTATGATTAACTCATCGTTCATTAAAGGCGTCTCCTTTCGGTTTATATTTTCACGGCAATCAAAAGGCACAAACGCTTTTTGGCTTATGCCCTTTGATTGCCGCCCTCCCATGTGGGAGGGCGCATTCACTATGTTATTTTTTTACAGAGTATCATTAATCAAGAGAGAAAGTCGTAATATTGCCTTTCCATGTCTCAATATTCTTAAACGTCTCGATTGCCGGCCAGCCAATTATCATTTTTTTGGCAAATTCATTCGAAACATCTTCTACATTCCAGTCTTCAAAGGTATTCCCGCCAATCGTAAGGGTAGAGCCGGCGCCAAAATAGTATATGCCGGCGATCGCGCCCTTTTCTCCGATTTTGTCACAGTTCTTAAAAATGTTATTCGTAATTGTAAAATCAACTGCAGCACCACTTTTCGGCTGATAATGGATAAAACGAGCCAACTGATCTGCACTGCATCCGTACCCACTCTTATTATCAGCACCATCCACATTCGCGGCAGTAAAAGTACAATTGTTAATGGTCAGTGTTTTGAGATCGTTAGAGGTCGCCTGAATCGCTTCCCACTGAGGATCGGCGAAGGTGACGCCTTCAAGTGTCAGGTTTTCGCATCCATTAGAAGCATATACCAGAGAAGCACTCTTATTGGTATTGTCCGGCTTGCTGAGAACAATATTTTCAAATTTAATATCCGCGGTTGCCGTAATGGGCCGGCCGGTAATCTCCATACCGTTGCCGTTGATGGTAATGGCAGCATCAATTGTCAAAGGTGTATCAAGCGTGATATTGCTTGTCAGCGCGATCACGTCGCCGTCCTTGGCGTCAGTAATTGCAGTTGTCAGCTCTTCCGTCGTGGCAACCATCCTGTGCTCCGCATTCTCATCGTAATCATTGCCGAAACTATCTCTCTCTACCGTATCCTGCGTGGCAACAAGATTGATACCCATATAAATCTCGGGAGCGGTCTTACCGGTGCCGTGGTTGGCATTGTTATCTGTTTCCTCGGGCATATAAACCACGAGAGCAAGCATTTTGGAGGTGTTTCCTGCGGTAAGGTGTCCTTCAGCAGAAGAATAACCGTCAGAAATCAGCACGGCACTGTCCTTTACCGCATCACGGGCTGCGGCTCTGTCACCAAATGTTGCTTCGGCTTCTACTACACCGAACTTGATGAAATTGGCAAGGTCGATGTCCGCATCCTCAGCGGTCTTGCCGATCTTCTTAGACGCCACATTGATACCGAACTGGTACTTGAGCGCAAGGGTTCCTGCGTTTTTCACTCTCAGGTAGACAACCTCTGTATAGCCCGGTTCCCAAAGGGCGCCGTCCTTGAACAGGTTGGTTGTTTCGCTTACATCTTCCCAACTTGTTCCGTTGGTGCTGTATTGCAGCTCGACATCGAGATTTCCGGCAACAATCTTATTCTTACCGGAAGTGACCGAATCGGTGAACCACGCAAAAGTAGAACCGACGAGCATTGCCGCGCACAGCATAAGGGAGAGTACGCTGGCAAGCAATGCTCTTTTCGTATTTTTGCTTTTTGTCATTGTGTTTTGCCTCCTTTATAAATTTCGTCAATGACAATATATAAACGGGATTTCCCCATTCATACTTTAATGATTTTCAGAATCCCGCGGCGGTGCGGTTTCCGCTTCGCCGTCCCCACCGGACAGTTCCTGCTTCAGCTTGAGCAGCTCCGCCATCATTTTCTGGGATTCCGCCTGCTGCGTTTCCAATCGCCTGCGTTCCTCCGCAAGCTCCTGCTTCTGTTTTTCCCGCTCGGCTTCCATCTCGGCAAGCTACTCCTTCTTATACCGCCGGAACAGGCGGATACTGTTGATTCCCTGTATCAGGATCAGGAACGGAAGGAAGATACATACGATATAGCCGGGCGTGGTTTTTAGAAACCGAAAAAATTTACCCACGCCGGACAAACGCGTCTGATACTTGCCCAGCACAAAGCTGTATGTAACGATATTTTCATCTTCATGCGTAAGCCCTGAAATGCTCTTCTGCAGCTATTGATTTTTGCCGCAAAATATACTACAATAAATCGTCTATAATCTATATTCGTTTATTTACTATGTACAACATAACAGTTATTATGTGCTTTCATATTTAACAAAACTACCACAAGGGATAGTGATTGTCAATAAGATGGAAGAAAAAAAGATAAAAAAACGAACGAGTATAAAAATGGTTATTATTCTTTCCGCTCTGCTGGCTGTTAGTATTGTAGGGCTTGCAGGTACGCTGATCTATCAGTCGATGAAAGACAGCGAACCCGTAGCTGTTACTGTTCCTGACAATATCATATCACCGGACGCAGAAGGCGGCCCGTCTGAAAAGAAGTCAACCGATAAAAAAGAAGAATCCGTGCCGGAGCGCAGTACAAATCAGTCCTCCGGAAACGCCCAAAGCGAACTACCTACATACGAAACGGGTCTATCTGCCGATACAGGCGTACAGCCCGCCTCTTCCGAAAGCGCAAAGAAAGCAGCTGTAATCTCGCTGTATCGGAAGCATGCGGAGGATAACCAGCCATTTCAGGTCGGAAATATGTTCCCCGGTGATGCTGAAACGAAATATTACTGCGTAAAAATCTCTCACAGCGGTGACGTCATTGTCCGTTATCATGCGGATATCCGCTCCGGCTATGAAAAGCTGGCAGAGGTGCTTCGCTGCCGCATTGTGCTGCTGACTACCAATGAAACGCTGTACGACGGTCTGATGCGAGATATGCCCGAATCGTTAAATCATAGCGTGAAAACCGATACAAGTACTGAAAGCGAGCTTTATTACGGGATCACGGTATATCTGGATACCAGCGTGGGAAATGAATATCAGAATCAGGATTTGATTGCTGATTTTCGTTGGTGGGTACAGGACACTGGGAATCTCGATCCTCCACAGACAGGCGATACCGCCAACATCTATCTGTGGATGTGCCTTGCCTCCGGTTCTCTGCTGATCCTTCTCTTTTTGGTAAGAAAACGCCGGAAGGAGGAATGCGAAAATGGCTGATGAAAAGAAATCCAAAACAGTGAAAAAGCTGACCGGCAGTGTGATTGCGATTGTTATTCTTTCCATCTGTCTGTGTATTACCACCTTTGCATTGGTCTATTCCACTGTGGCGG
The DNA here is from genome assembly GCA_900555605.1 of uncultured Clostridium sp. Lineage (GTDB taxonomy): Bacteria > Bacillota > Clostridia > UBA1212 > UBA1255 > UMGS1851. Next base: position 4,722 of record USLW01000099.1, read on the forward strand.
TGGAGAATAATCTGTTCCATACGGGAACGGTCAAGCTTAACCTCAACGACGGCAATCCGGTGATCGAGGAGCATGAATTTCTCTTTGAACCGGGCATGACGGTAGAAAAGGAGTTTTTTATCGAAAACCAAAGCACTTGGGACGTCTATTACCGGCTGTATTTTTCCGATATTGATGGTGAACTTTCCGATGTGCTGGAGGTCGCTGTTCGGGACGGAAATAAAATTCTGTTCAACGGAAAAATGGCGGATATGACGAAGGACAAGGTGGGAGCGGCGGACGATATTCTGAAGCTGAACGAACGCCGGAATCTGACGGTCTCCTTCCATTTTCCAGAGGAGGTGGGAAATGCTGCGCAGCGCCTCTATCTCACCTTCACAATGGGAGCGGATGCGGTGCAGACGAAGAATAATCCGAATAAACTGTTCGACTGAACAGGATTAGCGGCAAATGTGCCGATCATATGCGCATAGTGCGAAAGAAGAAGACATTATGCAACCTGCACAATTAGCGAAATGCACAACGGAGGGGGTGTTGTCTCAATTATTTAGTTATATTGACCAAAACCCTATAAAAACAAACCAACGCATAATGCACTCCGATTTTGGCGGTATTTTTCGGAGTTGTGTTCATTCCGTAAATACCGACAGAACTTACATAAGGAGTGCTTCAAAATGATAAAAAGAAAAAACACCAAAAGCGCTTTGCTCGCCAGCGTAATCTCCTTGATGCTGTGCGCGGCAATGCTCGTGGGTTCCACCTTCGCGTGGTTTACCGATACCGTAACTTCCGGCAAGAATAAGATCGTCGCCGGAAACCTCGATATTGAACTTGAATATTGCACTGATCCCTCGGCAGCGGACGCTGAATGGAAATCTGTTCAGGACGCAGAGAATCTCTTCGGAGATATTACACTTTGGGAACCCGGTACGACCGGCGTAGTGTACTTTCGTTTGAGCAACCTCGGCACACTTGCTCTTAAGTACAAGCTCGGAATGAACTTTACCGATACTGTGATCGGAAAGAATGCGGCAGGCGAAGAGATTAAACTTTCTGAAATTCTTGAGTTTGGTATTGCGGTAGGTCAGGACACAAAATTTGAAACCCGCGAGGCAGCAATTGCAGCTATCGAGAACGCGCAGAAGGTCAGCGCAGGCTATACTACCCAGCAGAGCATGGGTGTAACTGATGAAAAGACCTATTTTGCATTGGTTGTATATATGCCCACCACCACCGGAAACGAAGCAAACTATCGCGGCGAAGCCATTCCTCAGATTGATCTCGGTATCAACCTTGTCGCTACTCAGGACATGGTTGAGAACGATCGCTTTGGGAACGATTATGATAAGGACGCGCCGGCTGTTACATACACAGTAACTCCTGAAACCATTGATGCATATCTCAACGGTCAGTATGGCAGTATGACGAACGCAAAATTGGTTCTTGCTCCCGGTAACTACAAAAATATTGTAATCGGCGCTCCGACAAAATATGAGGGAAGCGATACAGTATACATCTGCTTGGACGGAACTGATCATAGTAAAACACCTGTTTCCTTTACGGATGCAGATGAATTCAACGCTCATATGGCAGACCAAAAATGGCACTCCGTTCCCCGTTATACACGTGCAATTGATAATCTGACGATCGTAGGGCAGGAAGGCGTAACCGTTGAAGGTATATTGATTTCTTCCGGTCATGTTCATCGCGGAAACAGTCCTCAGATAAAAGACCCTGTTTTAGATAAAGACTGCGACGGCTATTATTTAACGCAGAAATTAAGTAATATCACTTTCACAAATATAGACTTTACAGGCAAGGTTGAGATCAATACATCGAACGCGGATACCGTGATCGACGGCGTAACATTTGATGAATGTACTTTTAATATCAATAATACTGCTGCGGGTAATCAAGCGTTGCGTTATTATAATGAAAACAATAATGGTAATGTAAAGAATCTTACCGTAAAGAATTGCGCATTCAATAGTTGCTATCAGGGTGTATATACCTCGAATACCAACGGTATTACCATTACCGGATGTCAGTTTAATACCACGGCACATAATGCTATTGCACTCCAGTCTACAACACACGGTGCGGTAAATTATAAGTCGGTTGTGATCGAAAATAATACCTTTACAAAGATCGGAGATCGTATTATTCGCTTTGGCGAGATTGATGCGGATACTCAACTCACGATTAAGAACAATACGGCAACGGAATCCGGCGACAGTGATGGTGAGATTATGAAAGCGGTATCGTTGGCAGACGGAATCACCTATGACATCAGCGGCAATAGCTGGGGCGAAGGTAAAAAGGTCTATAATGAACAACTTGCAGATAAATAGTTTTCCAAAGCTTCGGATAAAACCCTCTCGACCGAAAGGTTGAGGGGCAATCAAAGGGCATAAGCCAAGCCTTGTGCCTTTTGATTGCCGGAAGGGACAT
>USLW01000100.1 GCA_900555605.1 uncultured Clostridium sp.
GGCAGCGGTGGTCAGCTGCCGCACGGCTTTTGTCCGGCAGTCGCCGGCAGCGAAGATTCCGTCGGCAGAGGTCCTGCAGTCTTCACCTGCTGCAATATAGCCGTTTTCATCCAGCTGCAGGAGCGCGGCAAAACAATCGTTGCGGGGGACCTGTCCGATGGAGACAAACAATCCCTCCACAGGCAGCCGGTAAACGCGGCCTGTCTTGATCTCGTCCACCATAAGGCCCTCTAATTCACGGGTCCCGAGCAAGCCGCGGATCCTGCTGCTTGTCAGAAATATGGCGTTGTTTTTGGTGCGCAGTTGGTTCACCAAAGTGCTTTCTGCGCGGAATTCATCTCTGCGGTGAATCAGAATCACTTTCTTACATAAAGACGATAAAAACAGTGCGGACTGCAGCGCTGTGTTTCCGCCGCCTGCTACAGCAACGATTTTATCTTTAAAGAAGGCACCGTCGCATACGGCACAATAGGAAATTCCGCTGCCAGCCAGGTCTGCTTCCCCTTCTATATTAAGATGACGATGCGTAACTCCTGTTGCGATGACGACGCTTGTGCAGGCATATTCCGTTTCTTCTGTCACAACATATTTGAACCTGCCTGCATCTCTGACCGCAAGAACCGTCTCCAGTTCAAATGCCGCGCCTAACGCAAGGACCTGTTCAAACAGCTGACTGGCAAAAGCGCTTCCGCTGATTTGCGGGATGCCCGGATAATTTTCTACCCGCGGAGAATAGGCGATCTGACCGCCTACGTTTTCCGCTTCAAGAATCAATACTTTTTTTCCTGTCCGCAGAATATACAGTGCTGCGGTCATTCCCGCTGTTCCGCCGCCGATTACAATTACGTCGTACATGAAGATCCCTCCGTCTGATGTCAAAACAAGATGAAAAAACAAAGCATCCGGAAGGAGTGTGCCTGCGGATGCTTTGTACCGATGGAAACGTCAGATTCCGCTGATATAGCTTTTAATATTAGACGCATTTACATATTTATCATAGCCGTCGCCGTGAACGACCACGAGGGAGGGCGCCTGCTTGATGCCATACTGCTTAGCCAGCTGCGCATTTTCCTCTGCATCGATTTTTTCATATGGGACCGAAGCCTTTTGCAGCATAGCGTCAGCCAGCTTACAGTTCGGACATGTTTTGGTGGTAAACAGCAATACCCGGCTTCCGTTTCCCGCGGCACCTGTGTCCCGGGGCTCTGCCGTGCCGTCTGCTGTCTGTGCGGGCTCTTGTGCACAGCGCGGATGCTTCAGTCGTGATTCCGCAATGTTATATACCTTCCGGTCCTTGAATTCCTGAGATTTGCCGTCGTTCCAATTCTGTACCGGCCGGTAATAACCGGTAATACGGCTGTAAACCTCTGTTTGTCCGCCGCATATCGGGCAGGTATACTGTTCACCGGACAAATATCCGTGGGCTCTGCAGATAGAATACGTAGGAGACAGTGTGTAATAGGGCAGTGTATAATTTTCCGCAATCTTTCGGATCAATGCTGCCGCAGACCGCCAGTCAGGCATTTTTTCGCCGAGAAACGCGTGGAACACGGTTCCTGATGTATAGAGCGTCTGGAGCTGGTCCTGAATATCCAATGCTTCGAATACGTCTTCCGTATAGCCGACAGGCAGATGGGAGCTGTTGGTATAATAAGGGGTGCCGCCTTTTTCCGAAGCAGTGATAATATCCGGATATCGTTCTACATCGTGCTTTGCGAGCCGATAAGTCGTAGACTCTGCGGGCGTCGCTTCCAGATTGTACAGATCTCCGTATTTTTCTTGATAGTCGGACAGCCGATCCCGCATATGATTCAGCACGTCTTTTGCAAATTGCTGCGCTTTTTCCTGTGTCAGGTCCGCGCGAATCCAGTTGGCGTTGAGACCGGCTTCATTTAAGCCGATCAGACCGATTGTTGAAAAATGGTTCTCAAATGTACCGAGGTAACGCTTTGTATACGGATAAAGACCTTCATTCAAAAGCTTTGTAATGATTGTGCGTTTTACCTTAAGAGAACGTGCCGCAATATCCATCATCTTGTTCAGCCGATTATAAAAATCCTGCTCATTTTCTGCCAGATAGGCGATCCGCGGAATATTGATCGTAACAACACCCACAGATCCGGTGCTTTCTCCGCTCCCGAAGAAGCCGCCTGACTTTTTACGCAGTTCTCTCAAATCCAAACGCAGCCTGCAGCACATGCTTCTGACATCGTTCGGCTGCATATCGCTGTTGATATAGTTGGAAAAATAAGGGGTACCGTATTTGGAGGTCATTTCAAACAGCAGACGGTTGTTTTCCGTATCGGACCAATCAAAATCTTTTGTAATGGAATATGTGGGAATCGGATACTGGAAGCCTCTGCCGTTGGCATCTCCTTCAATCATGATTTCAATAAAGGCTTTATTCACCATATCCATCTCTTTTTTACAATCTTTATATTTAAAATCCATCTCCTTGCCGCCCACAATCGCATTGAGCTCTGCCAGATCATTGGGAACCGTCCAATCGAGGGTGATATTGGAGAACGGCGCCTGGGTACCCCACCTACTGGGCGTGTTTACGCCGTAGATAAAGGATTCAATGCACTTTTTCACTTCCGGATAAGATAGGTTGTCCGCCTTTACAAACGGGGCAAGATAGGTATCAAAGGAAGAGAAAGCCTGCGCTCCGGCCCATTCGTTCTGCATGATTCCTAAAAAGTTTACCATTTGATTGCACAATGTTGCGAGATGACTGGCAGGGGAGGATGTAATTTTTCCGGGAACCCCGCCGAGTCCCTCCTGAATCAGCTGCTTGAGAGACCAGCCGGCACAATAGCCCGTCAGCATGGACAAATCATGAATATGAAGGTCGGCATTTTGATGCGCATTGGCAATCTCTTCATCATAGATTTCAGAGAGCCAGTAGTTTGCTGTAATCGCGCCGCTGTTGCTCAGAATCAGGCCGCCGACGGAATATGTTACGGTTGAGTTTTCTTTTACACGCCAGTCTGTTGCTTTTACATAACTATCGACCAGTTCCTTATAATCCAGAATGGTGGATTTCATATTCCGGATTTTTTCACGCTGCTTCCGATAAAGGATATATGCTTTTGCCACGTCTCCGTAACCGGCCTGGATCAGGACCGCTTCCACACTATCCTGAATATCCTCTACTTGAATTAGATTGTTTTTTATTTTCGGCTCAAAGTCAGATGTGACCTTAAGCGACAGTAAATCAATGATGCTGGGATGATACTGTTTATTCTGCGCTTCAAAAGCTTTTGTGATTGCCACCCCGATTTTGCTGATGTCAAAATCCGAAATTTTGCCGTCGCGTTTGACTACCTGATACATATACGATCAACCTCAATTCTGAAAAATATCATTTACGGATACAAATTATAACATAATATTTAGATGAGTCAATATGTAGTGTAGTTTTTTTTATACAATACAATATATAGTTGGGCGGGATCGGGCAGGCACAAGTACGCAGCGGCGCGGATTTCTTTATATTCCTCTGATCTCCGTATTCGGAATGTCCTTTTTTAAAATCTGACGGAACTGCTCTAATTCCGTTTTTGTGTATCCGTGCAGGCCCTTCTGCAGGACTGTTCCGGAATCAATAAAAGCCTGAAGAAAATATTTTTCAGCGCCGCGGAGCCAGCAGCCGATTGCTTCAAAGTCCCGGGCGCTGTGTAATTCCCGGGTAACTGTAGTGCGGAATTCATATGAAATGACACCGGATAACAAAAATGCGGCACTTTCCAGAACCGGAGCCGGATCAAACCCCGGTCTGCCGATGGTCTCCGCGTATCGGTCCGGCGCATTCTTGATATCCATGGCGACGTAGTCTACCAACTCGGCAGAAACCAGATTCTGAAGCCTGTCTGGAAAGCTTCCGTTTGTGTCCAGCTTTACCGCGTAGCCCAAGTCTTTGATTTTTTGAATCAGTTCCGCCGCTTCCGGATACAGCAGCGGTTCACCGCTGATACAGACGCCCTCTAAAATCTGTTTGCGTTTATGCAGATAAGTCATCAGCGTTTCTTCAGAAAGAGCTGGGATTGTTTCTGCCCCGGACAGAATCAAGTCCGCGTTATGACAAAAAGGACAGCGAAAATTGCAGCCCCCAAGAAAAACCGTACAGGCCATTTTTCCCGGATAATCCAATAATGTCAGCTTTTGAAGACCCTGTATAAGCATACCGCACCCCGTATTGCCTGAAACTTTATTACGATGTACACAATACCACAGCCGCGTATAAAATGAAAGAGCACCTTCTGCCTCCCTTCGGCCGCGGCTTCCCGCTGTCTGCGGATATCCGAATGCAGGCCGGCATTTTTTGCCGCAGGTCTCTCCGTAAGATATTTTACAGATAAAGCAGAATTCCGCCGTAAATGTTAAATAGCATACCGGCTGTACAAATCATGATTACCGGCAGATTCGGCCTGCGGAGGAGCTTTGTGTCCAGCATTAAAATACAGGCCAGCACCGCGGGAATGATATCTACGGAATAACGGGCGCCGAACTGCCACGCCCCCACAGTGCGGAACATCAGAAACACAAAAAAATGAATACAGATGGTGATCAGCAGAATCGCAAGATCGATTCCGTTGGAATGGTAGCGGGAGAGGGCAGTCTGCGGATCTGTCTGCAGGGCTGTTTTCTCCGAATCCGATAGAGCCGCAAAAAAGCGAGACTGCGGTAAATGTCCTTTCTTCAAGGCATATGCGGAGGTAGAGGAAATCAGCTTCACAATACATGCGATCAATAGAACGATAAAAATGCAATTGGCAATATAAAAGCAAAAGCCGAAGGGATTATCCTTGATCCATTGATCTAAGGGCATTTCAGGTTTTTTTGTTATAATTTGAGCAATATTATTTTTGATATAATCAAAACTGAACTGAGGCTCCTGGTTTCTGGTAAATTCAGGAAGATAAGAGCGCCCGAACTCCAAGATATTTCCGAAGCGGATATAATTGTACCACATATAGACACAGGCGACTGCACCGGGAGCAATCAGGTAGGACCACATTTTTTTGATCTGATATTTGTTCTCCCGCAATATGATATACAGGAAGAACGGGAAATAAAATACCTGCATCGGTCTGCAGCCTACTGCCAGCGCCAGCAGAAACAGGGAAATGTGCCATTCTGTTTTTTTATGCGGCCCGCTGGCAAAGAGGCTGAAAAAAGCAGCCATTGTCAAGAAAAGGCTGAACAGCTGCGCCTGAAACCAGACGCTGCCGGCCATTGACAGAAAAAAAGCGGAGGAGGACAGGCAAACCAGCGCCGCGCCCACGAAGGACATAGACAGGCTGCAGCGGAAACGCCGGCATAGCAGAAAGGCAAATGCAAAAGCACCTAATTGATATAATACGGTAATCAGGTTATTCGGCGTGTTTTCATTGCCGCCGAATGTAAAGAAATACATGACAACAGACGGCACCATGGGAAAACTGACATAATATTCTTCTACGCCGTTCTCATTCGGATATTTCGCCAGCTCCAGATACGGATAATCCTTATCCAGCTTTGCTTCGCCGCGATGCCAAGCCAGTGCTTGCTTGGTATACGTATCGTATACATCGTGCTGATAAAGCCGGTTTTCTTTGGATTGCGGATCTTTCGGGGTAATTCCGTACACATAATGGTAAAATGAAAACAGCAGAATCAGCAGCAGCCCCAGCACGATTCCCGTTTGCCAATGGGCGTGATCGCTGATTTCACTCAGACGGTCCTTCAGCACGACTTTTCTGTTCTGCAATGAAATCCCTCCAATTTTTGTTATGTTATATTATAAAAATTTTTTTGAAAATGATCAAGCCTTCTTAGAAGACGGCGCGGAATAGATTCGATTCAGGCAGAGACTGAAAGAAGACGGTTGAAAAAAATACCTGTGTGTGGTAAATTAAAATCCTGTTCTAATTTCATAGAAAGCAGAGAGGTGACACAATTATGCGGTATGTATGTGATGTATGCGGTTATGTTTATGATGAGGAAACGGGCGACCCGGAAAACGGGATTGCTGCCGGGACAAAGTGGGAGGACCTGCCTGAGGATTTTGTATGCCCGCTGTGCGGCGTCGGAAAAGAACTGTTTTCCGAAGCGGAATAATGGCGGGATTGACGGTGCGCTTTTCCGCATCCGAAAGATAACGTGTTTTTTTGTTTCGAGAAGATTCGGGTGTCTGCCCGAATCTTTTTATTGAATTGAGCGCGGAAGGGAACTGTGATATAATCACATGCCGTAAGCATTCTGCTGACCATTCATGAGCTGCAATGAATTTATACAGAAAAGAGGCTTTTTATGCGCAAGCAAGCAATTCCAGATGACATTTTGATAAAAGTACAGAAACCGGCACGGTATGTCGGCGGAGAACTGAATGCCGTTACAAAAGAACTTTCCGAGGTGGATGTACGATTTGCACTTTGCTTTCCGGATATGTACGATATCGCAATGTCCCATTTAGGAATGAAATTGCTGTATCATTTGCTGAATGAACGGAAAGGGACTTGGTGCGAGCGCGTATTTGCGCCCTGGCCCGATTTGGAAGACCTTATGCGTGCGCATCATCTGCCGCTGTTCGGTCTGGAATCACAGGAGCCGATCCGTCGTTTTGATATCGTCGGGTTTTCTCTGCAGTATGAGATGAGTTATACCAATATACTGAATATGCTGGATTTAGCGGGGATTCCCTTATTTGCCGCGGACCGCGGGGAGGGAGACCCGTTTGTACTGGCCGGCGGGCCGGCTGCGAATAATACGGAGCCGCTGGCGGACTACTTTGACTTTTATAATCTCGGGGAAGGAGAAGAAATGCTGCCCGAGATCGTTGAGGCGTATGCCGTCTGGAAACGGGAGGGCGCGCCGCGCGATGAATTTTTAAGGCGGGTGGCACGGATAGACGGCGTATATGTGCCTTCTTTTTATAATGTCACCTATCATTCGGACGGTACGGTACGGTCTTTTGCTCCAAAGCCGGAATTTCAGGATGTGGCGCCTGCGGTTATCCGCAAGCGTGTTGTACAGGATTTTGACCGGACCTATTTTCCGGACAAACTGGTGGTCCCCTCTGTGGGGGTGGTGCATGACCGCATCATGCTGGAGATCTTCCGCGGCTGCAGCAGAGGCTGGCGTTTCTGCCCGGCGGGG
>USLW01000101.1 GCA_900555605.1 uncultured Clostridium sp.
GCCCTGGTGGCTGCAGGGATTGCGGCAGTCTTTATTTTCAAAAGGAAAAGAACAAAGTCGTCATAAATATGATCTGAGATCGGAATTGGGCTGTAAAAAAACGCTCTGCAATCAAAAATGCAACATAACCCCCGTCAAAAGCAGGTAAAAATTTGCTTTTGACGGGGGATTTTCTAACAAATAGCCCGAAAATGCTTTTTATGAAACCGTTTCTTTACAGTCCCTTCTTTTTTGATCCGGCCAGGGAGAATGCAAAATGTACCGCAATTTTTTCGGAAAATTTTTTCAAAAAGGTGTTGACAAGTTATGGACGCTGTTGTAATATAAGTCGGTACGGAATTTTCAGATGAAATTCCGCAGGTGATTGACCCATTAGCTCAGTCGGTAGAGCACCTGGCTTTTAATCAGGGTGTCCGGAGTTCGAGCCTCCGATGGGTCACCAAAATGCAATGTAAGCCTGTCATCCGATGACAGGCTTTTTTGCAATCATAAAGCAAGGATATCAATCATAAGCCGTATATCATCTTGGAGGATAAGCGATGGAACCGAATGCTGTAACCGAAAACAAAAGAAATATTGTCACCCCTTCTGTATTTTCCGGATTTATGGAATTGCTTCCGGCAGAACAAATGCTGTTTACGCAAATGCTGGATACGATTAAGCAGACGTTTGAAAGCTATGGCTTTATTCCGCTGGACACGCCTGTTATTGAGAAATCTGAGGTTTTATTGGCGAAAAGCGGCGGAGATACAGCAAAACAGATATATCGCTTTACGAAAGGGGACAATGATATGGCGCTCCGGTTTGACCTGACGGTGCCGCTTGCACGGTATGTTGCCCAGCATTACAATGAATTGACCTTTCCTTTCCGCAGATATCATATCGGCAAGGTGTACCGGGGAGAAAAACCGCAGAAGGGAAGATTCCGCGAATTTTATCAATGTGATATTGATATTATCGGAAACGGAGCGCTTTCGGTGATTAATGACGGAGAAATCGTGAGCGTGATCTATTCCACTTTCCGTGCCTTGGGATTCGGCAATTTTACCATTATGATCAACAACAGAAAGCTGCTGAACGGATTTTTTACGCATTGTGAAATCAACAATCCTGCGGAAGTGCTGCGGATTGTTGACAAACTCGATAAAGTCGGTCCTGAAGCGGTACGAAAAGAGCTGGCCGCTTATATGCCGGCGCATAGGATTGATGCAGTGATGGACTTTATATCGCTTTCCGGTCTGCCCTCCGATATTTTACAGGCACTTCAAGCTTTTCCCATCGACCATCCGCAGTATCGGGAGGGGTTGGCGGAATTGGAAGCAGTGTGTTCGCATATCGCTGCATTCGGCGTTCCTCAGGAATGCTTCCGCCTGAATCTGAAAATCGCAAGAGGCCTAGATTATTATACGGGAACCGTCTATGAGACCTATCTGAACGATTACCCGCAGCTGGGCAGTATTTGCTCCGGCGGACGCTATGATGAACTGGCCTCTCATTATACAAAGCAGACGCTGCCGGGCGTCGGGATTTCCATTGGCCTGTCCCGACTGTTCTACCAGCTGAACGAAGCGGGGATTTTGCATAACGGCGGCCGGTGTACGCCGACACAGCTTTTGTTTATTCCCATGCAGGACACGCTTTCCTATACGTTGGAAATAGCGGCGCAGTTCCGGAATGCGGGCGTTTCCACCGAGGTATATTTAAATGAGGGAAAGATGGGGAAAAAGTTTGCTTATGCCGATAAATTGGGGATTCCCTACGCGGCTGCGGTAGGGGAGGACGAACGGCAGAGCGGTACGGTAAAAATTAAAAATATGAAGACCGGCCAACAATTTTCCGTTCGGACACCGGCAGAATTTCTTCAGCAGCTGCAGCTTGTTTGACGGCGGAAGCGATCCTGTAAAAGCTTAAGCAAATTCCAAAATATTATTTGACAAAATGCGGAAATCACTATAAAATATGAAGGAATTCATATGATGGAGGCTGTAAAATGAAACATAAAAACTTGCTGACGAACATATTTTCAATTGTTCTTATGGTTTCTTTGGTCATTATTCTTCTGGCTGCGTTTAATATATTCCCGGGAGAAAGCAGTGAAACGCCCGGTTCTTTATCCAATGTTTTATCCAGCATCGCAATGCCCCTTGCGCTGATATCAATCGCGCTGATTGATATCGTTTTTCCGCTGATTGACAATCGTGTGAAGCTGAAAGAGAAAAAGTACCTGATTCTGACAATTGTAAAATTAGTTTTGTTTGCAGCTGCTGTTGTGTTCCTGATGCTCCACATGTTTGCCGGCCTCTTTGCTGAAAAGCAGATCGTTGCAATTATGATATTCTGCATTCTGTATTTGGGCCAGTTTGTTATTAATTTGGACCCGAAACCCGCGCCTGTGACGGAAGAACCCGATGATGAAGAATATGACGATGCATATGATGATGAGAATTCCGACGACGAAGATGATTCGTTTGCATACGACGAGGAGAATTCCGATACGAAAGACGAGTAATTACGTTCCTTCTTTTTAGTAAAATTTTTATCAGAGATTTTTGAAATTTAATTTCAGCAGAAAGGTTATCTTCAGTATCATTCAGACGGAGATAACCTTTTCTCTTAGAAATATTATACAGAATTGTTTCGCTCCAAACAGACAGCGCCGAAAGCGCAGAAGATACGGCGGCTGTTTACAGCAGCTTGATTTCCGAGAGCGACAGCGCCTTATTTTTGTCGAGTGCCCATTCGATGCCCCACTCATTTTCAAATAACAGCACATATTGTTCGTCTGTATCCTGCGTGATCATTGTAGAACTGGTAAGCGTAAGCGTTCTCGGATCCAGTTCCGGATTTTTGATCCAGCGTGCATGATGATAGGGAAGCTGCTGCATCCGGATATCAACACCGTATTCATTTCTGAGCCGATGCGCCAGCACCTCAAACTGCAGAACGCCGACAGCTCCGATGATCAGTGTCTCCACTCCGATATCAATTTGTTTGAATACCTGAATTGCGCCTTCTTCTGCCAACTGTGTAATCCCTTTTTGAAATTGCTTACGCTTCATCGTGTCCACGAACTGAATTCTGGCAAAGTGTTCAGAAGGAAATACCGGGATGCCATCATATTGCAGCTTGGCATCCTCTTGGCTTAATGTATCTCCGATTCGAAAAATGCCGGGATCAAACAGCCCGATAATGTCTCCGGCATATGCATCCTCTATGATGGTACGTTCCTGTGCCATAAACTGTGTCGGCTGAGAGAGGCGGATCTTACGCCCCGAACGGGTATGAAACGCTTCCATGCCTTTATGAAATTCACCGGAACAGATTCGCAGAAAAGCAAGTCTGTCCCGATGAGCAGGATTCATATTCGCTTGAATTTTAAATATAAAGCCGGAAAACGGGGTCTCAACGGGATCAATGATTTCATCCCCGGCAATTTTCTGCTGCGGACAGGGCGCTAATTTAATAAATTCCTCTAAAAACGTCATAACGCCGAAATTTGTCATGGCGGAACCGAAAAAGATCGGGGTCTGATTTCCGCGCAGCACTTCCTGCATCTGAAATTCTTCACCTGCCATATCCAGCAGTTCATTTTCCTCCATAAGACGTTGGTGATAATATGTGCCGAGCAAATCCGTAAAAATCGGATCATCCGCGGAGCCCTCTATTGAATTGACGAAGGTCTGGCCGTGATTGCCTCCTTCAAAGAGTTCAATCCGTTTTTTAACACGATTATAAATCCCTTTAAAATCTCCGTCCGTTCCGATAGGCCAATTCATCGGATAGGAACGGATATTCAGAACATCCTCGATTTCCTGCATAAGTGCAAAAGGATTTTTGGCAGCACGATCCATTTTATTGATGAAGGTAAAAATGGGGATTCCGCGCATTTTGCATACATGAAACAGTTTCAGTGTCTGTGCCTCTACGCCTTTGGCTCCGTCGATCAGCATCACGGCGCTGTCTGCCGCCATCAGTGTTCGATACGTATCCTCTGAGAAATCCTGATGACCGGGCGTATCCAAAATATTGATACAGTAATTGTTATATTCAAACTGCAGTACAGAGGAGGTTACAGAAATTCCGCGCTGCTTTTCGATTTCCATCCAGTCGGAGACCGCATGTTTTGTGGTTTTTCGCGCTTTCACCGAACCTGCCAAACGGATCGCGCCTCCGTAAAGCAGCAGCTTTTCCGTCATCGTTGTCTTGCCCGCATCCGGATGTGAGATAATGGCAAAGGTACGTCTTCTTTCAACTTCGTTTTCTGTTTTAGACATGAGGTTCCTCCGTTTGATTCTGTTTCCCGCCGTGCAAAGCATGCGGCAAACGCTCTTTTCGCAACTATATATAATAATATAAAATAGCCGTCTGCGCAATCTTTCATTCATAATAAAAAGCGTGAAACTCGGAGAAGTGAGCTTCACGCTTGTACAGCTTAGGAAAAACAGGGCCGGCTTATATGCGCACGGTCCAATGCATGGTATCTGCAACAGTACCGCCCTGTATACCTGTAATTGTGTCATACAGCCTCTGAGAAATCGGACCGATTTCTCCGTGATTCACAATCATATCCTTGCCTTCCCATGTCAGCTGACCTACCGGTGAAATAACGGCAGCAGTTCCGGTACCGAAGATTTCATTCAGTTTGCCGCTGTCATAAGCGTCGCAGACCTCCTGAACAGAAATTTTTCTCTCTGAAACAGGAATTCCCCAGCTCTTGAGCAGACAAATGGCGGAGTCTCTTGTCACCCCGGCTAAAATACTGCCATTGAGTGCCGGCGTAACAACCTCGCCGTCAATCACAAAAAATACGTTCATAGTGCCGACTTCCTCAATATATTTCCGCTCTACGCCATCCAGCCAGAGAACCTGCGTAAATTTCAGTTCCGCAGCTTTTTCCTGCGCACGTATGCTTGCAGCATAATTACCAGGCGTTTTTGCAAACCCGATACCACCTCTTACTGCCCGGACATAATCATCCTCAACGTATATTTTAACAGGATTCAGTCCCTCCGGATAATAGGCGCCTACAGGAGAGAGTATAATGATAAACTGATAAGTATGAGACGGATGAACGCCTAAATGCGGATCCGTAGCAATGATAAAGGGACGGATATAGAGTGATGTACCCGGCGCAGTCGGAATCCAATCCTGATCAATTGAGACAATTGCCTTGATTGCCTCTAAGGCATCCGCTTCATTTAATTGGGGAATGCAGAGCCGGTCATTTGAAATATTTGCCCGGGCAATATTTTTATCGGGTCTGAATAACAGCACGCTTCCATCCTTCGCACGATACGCTTTAAGACCCTCAAAAATGCCTTGACCGTAGTGAAATATCATTGTGGACGGATCTAAAGAAAGCGGTCCGTAGGGAATGATTCTGGCATTATGCCATCCTGCGTCCGGCGCGTAGTCCATGATAAACATATGGTCGGTAAAAATTTTACCGAAGCCCAGTGTTGTCTCATCTGTGGGCTTTTGCTTTGGTGCAGCAGTTCTTGTGATTGAAATATTCATAAGCATAACCTCCATATTACATAATACTACGGGGAAAATTATAGCACAGTGCATCACAATGAGCAAATAAAAGTTGACAACTTTACAGCGATTATGGTATGATCTGCTGGTGCCGCTCTGACGGGGCTTTAACTTGCGCGCATTGCCGCGCAGGCCTTACGTAATCCGGTTTCGCACAGACCGGAACGCAGGCGAGAATATATAGGAGGTGCAAAGAGCATGTATGCGATTATCGTAACAGGCGGAAAGCAATACAAGGTAGAAGAAGGCGACTTTGTTTTTGTTGAAAAATTAAACGCAGAGGCAGACAGTGTCGTTTCCTTCGATCAGGTTTTGGCTTATTCCAAAAATGATGAGTTGATTTTCGGCGCGCCGTATGTAGAAGGCGCTACAGTGGACGCGAAAGTAGTAAAGCATGGTAAAGGAAAGAAGATTCACATTATCAAGCATAAAGCGAAAAAAGGCTACAGAAAAAGACAAGGTCACAGACAGCCTTATACGCAGGTTGTAATCGAAAAAATCAACGCGTAATGATTCGGGTGGTCATTATCCGGAATCCGAAAGGCGCTATTTCCGGATTTACCGTGGCCGGTCATGCCGGGTTTGAGCAAGAAGGCAGGGACATCATTTGTGCGGCGGCGTCTGCAATTGCTTATACAGCCATCGGTTATTTTAATGAAGTGAAATACGGCGGTGCGCCCGCCCGATTTGAGGTGCGGGACGGCTATCTTTCCTGGAAACGGCCTGAGACAGAAGATCCTGCGGCAAATATAGCGGCGGATGCTGTATTGGAAGCTATGGAAATCGGATTTCGGCAGATTGAGAATTCGTACGGAAAGCAGTATTTAACAGTAATGGGAGGTGCGCAGAAATGTTAAAAATTAACTTACAGTTATTCGCTCATAAAAAAGGGTTGGGAAGCTCTAAAAACGGCAGAGATTCCGAATCAAAGCGCCTCGGCGTAAAGCGCGGAGACGGTCAGTTTGTTTTGGCCGGCAATATTCTTGTAAGACAAAGAGGAACGAAAATTCATCCCGGAACCAATGTGGGAATGGGAACGGATTACACGCTGTATGCTTTGGTGGACGGAAAAGTAAGCTTCCGCAGATTAGGCAGAGACAAAAAGCAGGTTATGATCATTGCAGAAGAAAAATAAATTTCATACTGCTGCGAAAATGGCATGTTTCAGACTCCGGTTTACAAACCGGAGTTTTTTGTATTATATGAAATGTATCATACAGGCTTTTGCTGTTTCCTACAAATGAACATAAAATATACCATTTATATTATAATATCATAATGTTAGGACATTATGATATTGTGATGTATGGAGGCGGAGCGCGGTGGAAAAATTGAAACAGGGAATCTGCGGCTGTGATGATGCGTGCGGAAATTGCCTGCGGGAAATCATGGACAAGTATATATAATTTTGCTATAATAATATTTCCTAAAACATAACAAACGGATTGAGGTAGGGCATGTTTATTGACAGAGCAAAAATCGTAGTGAAATCAGGAAATGGCGGACACGGCATTATTTCCTTTCATCGTGAAAAATATATCAATGCGGGCGGACCGGATGGCGGCGACGGCGGAAAAG
>USLW01000102.1 GCA_900555605.1 uncultured Clostridium sp.
GGTAGAAACAAGATTAGAGTGTGGTAAAGAGAAAAACACCATTACTAGAAAGTTCAGTTTTAATGATTGCAAAAACTGCACTACTGATACTAAAAATAATAACACCAAGAATAATGATACAAAAAATGATAATACCGATGGTAATAATAGTACTAACAATAGTAATAAAAGTACTGGAGTTACCTATTACGAATATGTAAAAGAATGGACAACATATACCAAGTGGATGAAAGGTAATAAAACAGGAGATAATATTGAAAATAAATATGAATATTATGCCACTGCCGAAAAAACATATTACTCATTAGGAATAATAAATAAAAAGGATATTAAAGATAACACTATTGAATATAGATTAAAATTAAATGATGTACCAAATAGTAAATACTACTTTACTACTATTAAGGAATCTTCTTATTATAATGATGAAAAAGAATTTGCTTCTGATAAGAGTATATCAGTGGTAAAAGATAGCAGTTTAACTATAGATAATATTAAAGAATATTCATTAAAAGAAAATAACTTTACTTACAAGTTAACACCATATTATTATAAAGGAACATTCTACATAAATGTAAAAGTAAACATAAGATCACTAGAGGGTATTAAAAATATTAAAGATAAGTATTTAGTTCCAATTAAGATTACCATAAAATTTAATTCAGGAGACATAGTAACAACTAAACCAGAAGGAAGTTATGATACCATTACTTATTATAGATATATTCAAAAAAATAGAGACGTAATTTGGTCAGAAGATAATTATGTTGAAGGATATACCAAAACAGGAAACACTAAAGTACAATAAAAAAGTTAGCATCAGCTAGCTTTTTTTAATACCTTATCAACAATACCATAATTTAGTGCCTCATCACTATCCATAAAATAATCTCTTTCCGTATCATTGTCAATAGTATCGATATCTTTACCAGTATTATCAGAAAGGATCTTATTGAGTTTCTTCTTTAATTTTAATATCCTTTCAGCAGCTATTTTAATTTCGGTCGCCTGTCCTTGAGCCCCTCCCAAAGGCTGATGAATCATAATTTCACTGTTCGGCAGCGCCATCCGCTTGCCTTTTGCGCCGGCCGCAAGCAAAAATGCACCCATGCTGGCCGCCATACCGACACAAATTGTAGACACATCGCATTTTACAAACTGCATGGTATCATATATTGCAAATCCGGCGGATACAGAACCGCCCGGACTGTTGATATACAATTGAATATCCTTATCCGGATTCTCTGACTCCAGAAACAGCAGCTGCGCAACCACAAGGCTGGCGGTGGCGTCATTGACCTCGTCGCTCAGGACGATAATCCGGTCGTTCAGCAGCCGGGAAAAAATATCGTATGAACGCTCTCCTCTGCTGGTCTGTTCAATTACAATCGGTACCAAAGCCATTGTAAAACACTCCTTTCATATTACAAATAAATTCGCATTCCGGCGATTTCAATCGTCTCGATCTCAGGCTTCCTGTTCTTCCTTTTCTGCCGAAGCCTCTTCTGCCGGCGCTTCCTCTTTTTTCTCTGTCTTTACCGCATGCTCATAGAGGAATTGGATCGTATTGTCGAATTTAACTTCATCCTCAAGATAGCTGCGGCTGTTTGCCATGGCAGCTTTGATTTCTTCAAGCTCCCGGTTATAATATTTTGCATATTCCTCCAGCTTTTTGTCGATTTCCTCTTCTGTCGCCTGAATATCTTCTGCCTTAGAAATTGCTTCCACCACAAGACTGCGCCGAACACGTTCCTCTGCCGCCGGCTTTGCCATCTCCCGCATCTGTTCCTCCGAGCTTCCGGTATGCTTCAGATAGTCCTCGTAATTCATACCATATCTCCGCAGGGAATCCGCATATTTCCGTATCTCATCGTCAACGGCATCCTCAATCATGCAGGCGGGAATATCAATTTCCGCATTTTTGACGGCTTTCGAGACAGCCTCGTTCTTCATGGCATTCTCCGCCTCGTTTTTCTTCCGCTCGGAAAGCTTTGCCCGAATATCGTTTTTATATTCCTCCAGGGTCTCGAATTCACTTACATCAGACGCAAATTCATCATCAATTACAGGCAGCTCCTTTACCTTAATCGCATTTACCTTTACCTTGAATTCCGCCTCTTTCCCGGCATATTCGCTGGCATGATAGTCTTCCGGGAACGTAACCTTTACAGTCGTCTCCGCGCCGGCCTCAACACCCACCAGCTGTTCCTCAAACCCGGGAATAAATTGATTGGAGCCGAGCTTCAGCGTATGCCCTTGGGCCGAACCGCCCTCAAAAGCTTCTCCGTCGATGAAGCCGTCAAAATCAATTTCCAACGTATCGCCCATCTGCGCCGGTCTGTCTTCTACCGTAATCATTCTGGCATTGCGTTCCGCTACAGAGGAAAGCTCGCGTTCCACATCCTCATCCGTTACTTCATCCGGAATCAACTGAATCTCAACGCCCTTGTAATCGCCTAAAACAACCTCAGGCTTGGTATAGACCTGCGCTGTAAATACCAGCTTATCTTTGCTGATCTCCTGTACGTCATATTCGGGTCTCGACACAATATCCAGATTATTTTCTTCAACCGCTGCGGAAAATGCCTCCGGGACAATCTGCTGGAGCGCGTCCTCATATAATGCCTCCACGCCGTAGTAGCGTTCTACGATATTGCGCGGAACCTTTCCGGGGCGAAAGCCGTTGACATGAAACTTTTTTATATTCTTTTTATAGGAATATGCCAGTCCTTTCTCCACTGCTTCGGAACCAACCTCTATCTCCAGCTTGACTAAATTTTTATCTACATTTTCAATTTTAACGCTCATTCGGCAAACCTCCTGCATTTTCCCTTCATTCCGGAATATATTTATACAAAAAGCCTGCCGTAGGGCAAGCCTTGTACGTCAATTTCAGATGCGGCAGGATCAGACCCGCGCGGATATCTGATTCAAAATGTCCGGCTCACAGTCCATATCTCTTGTTGAACTTATCAACGCGTCCACCGGTATCCACTAGCTTTTGCTTACCTGTGTAAAATGGATGACACTTTGAACATATTTCAACAGAGATATTCTTCTTTGTCGAATAGGTGGTAAACGTCTCCCCACATGCGCATTTCGCCGTAGTCTCTTCAAATTTAGGATGAAGTCCTTCTTTCATTCCTGTCACCTTCTTTCACACACGGAATCCATCACTGTCTCATGCTCTGACAAGACAGCAGGTTGTATTATAGCACGACGTCTTACGATGATGCAAGCGTATTTCCAAAAAAATTATAAAAGGGGTTGTATATATTAAAATGATGTCTGTACAGCCCTCAATGATATGCCCCAAATGGGGCGGCAGCGGCAGCGGGAAAATAGTCAATTCAGAAAACGCCTTGACTTTTTGCTGTCTATCCTGTACTTTTTGTGAGAACACCGGGCAGGAACGCGGCAGAAGCGCGGCAGTCGCCCGCAAACGGAGGTTCCAAGCATGGATATAATTTCCGCATTGGCGGCGGAATTTTCACTTCGGCCGCAGCATGTTGAGAATACGATAAAATTAATCGATGAAGGAAACACGATTCCTTTTATTGCCCGCTACCGGAAAGAAATGACCGGCGCCATAGATGATCAAAAGCTGCGGGAATTGGCCGAACGATTGGAATATCTGCGGAATCTGGAAGAACAGAGAGAGAAAATCCGGGCCGCTGTTTCAGCGCAGAATGCACTGACGGAAGACTTCGACCGTGCGCTAAACGCGGCGGCAACCCTGACGGAACTGGAGGATTTATACCGGCCTTATCGTCCGAAACGCAAAACCAGAGCCTCTGCCGCCAAGGCACGCGGACTTCAGCCCTTGGCAGATCTGATCCGCCTGCAGGTTCCGGTCGCCGGCGGAATTCGGAAAGCTGCGGCAGCATATTTAAACGAAGAAATTTCCACGCCCGAAGAAGCGCTCCAAGGCGCAAAGGATATCATTGCAGAACAGATCTCCGACGATGCCCAGACGCGTAAGCAGCTGCGCGGCCTGATTCTGGCAGGCGGCCGTCTTGTCAGCAGAGCAGCAAAAAAAGAAGACAGGGTTTACGCGATGTACTATGATTTTCAGGAAACCCTGACAAAGCTGGCGGGACACCGGATTTTGGCAATCAACCGCGGTGAACGGGACGGGTTTCTGCGGGTCTCTGTCACATTCGACAAAGAACGCGCGCTGCGCTGCCTCTATGCGCTTCATGTCAGAAACAGCACCCCTTCGGCTGATCTGGTGCGCGAGGCCGCGGCCGACGCATATGACCGCCTCATTTTTCCCGCAATCGAGCGGGAACTGAGGAACGGACTGCGGGAACGGGCGGAAGCTGACGCCATCAAGGTGTTTTCCATGAACCTGCGTCATTTGCTGCTGCAGCCCCCGGTAAAAGGAAGAAACACCATCGGCCTGGATCCCGGATATCGCACCGGCTGTAAAGCAGCCATCATCGACAGTACGGGTAAAGTCTTGGATACCGGCGTCATTTATCCGGCTCCGCCCCATCATAAAACAGACGAAGCAAAACGATTCATAAAGGGGTGGATCTGTAAATATCACGCAGAGATTCTTGCCATCGGCAACGGAACGGCCTCTCACGAAACAGAAGTATTTACGGCAGCCCTGCTTCGGGAGCTGGCACAAGAGGGCATTACGGGAATTTCTTATATGGTCGTCAGCGAAGCAGGCGCTTCCGTATATTCCGCGTCCAAAACGGCAAAAGAGGAATTTCCGGAATTTGATGTGTCGCTGCGCTCTGCCGTATCAATTGCCAGACGCCTGCAGGATCCTCTGGCGGAATTGGTAAAAATTGACCCAAAAGCCATCGGGGTAGGGCAGTATCAGCACGATATGCCGCAGGGCAGGCTTTCTGAAGCGCTGGACGGCGTGGTGGAAAGCTGTGTGAACACAGTGGGCGCAGATTTAAATACGGCTTCTGCCGCACTGCTCTCCCGCATTGCAGGTATAAACAGCGCCGTGGCAAAAAACATTGTCGCCTATCGGGAGGCAAACGGTATCTTTTCCTCCCGCGCGGCGCTAAAAAATGTCCCCCGTCTCGGAGAAAAAGTTTTCGAGCAATGCGCAGGCTTCCTGCGGGTACCGGAAAGCCGGGAATTTCTTGACAGCACAGCAGTCCATCCGGAAAGCTATAAAGCTGCAAAGCAGCTGATCTCCCTCTGCGGCCTTTCTCCGGAGCAGGTTCGAAAAGGCGATACCGCCGTACTGTCGCAAAAAATCGCGGCATTTGGAATGAAGCAATTAGCCGAAGTACTAAACATCGGAATCCCGACGCTCACAGATATTTTAGAAGAGCTGCGCCGCCCCGGCAGAGATCCCCGGGACGAACTGCCTCCGCCGCTGCTTCGGACCGATGTGCTGGAGCCTGAAGACCTCAAGCCGGGGATGGAGTTAACTGGAACTGTTCGAAATGTTATTGATTTTGGGGCATTTGTCGACATCGGCGTTCACCAGGACGGCCTGGTGCATATTTCCCGGATTGCGGATCATTACATCAGGCATCCGTCTGACGTGCTAAAGGTCGGCGATATCGTTACGGTTTGGGTAACGGATGTGGATTCCGCCAAAAAACGGATCAGTCTTACAATGAGAAAGCCCCAATGACATGGAAAATGCTTATTTGCGCTTCCACTCCAGATATTCCTCAAACGTCCCGCGATAATCGAGACAGCCCTCTGCCGTAATTTCAATCACTCTGTCCGCAATCGTCTGGACAAACTGCAGATCATGGCTGGCAAAGACTATATTGCCTTTGAAATTGCAAAGCCCTTCATTGAGCGCTGAAATGCTCTCCAGATCCAGATGGTTTGTAGGCTGGTCCAGCATTAGCACATTGGAGCTGCACAGCATCATACGCGACAGCATACACCGGACCTTTTCACCGCCTGACAGGACCTTCACCGGTTTATAAACATCGTCTCCGCTGAACAGCATTCTGCCTAAAAAGCCGCGCAGGTAGGTTTCTGTCTGGTCCTTGGAATATTGACGCAGCCATTCCACCAAATTCAGGTCGTTATCGGTAAAATACGGCCCGTTATCACTCGGAAAATAACTCCGGCTTGTGGTAACGCCCCACTTTACAGTCCCGCTGTCCGGCTCTGACTCTCCCGCCAAAATCCGAAAAAGCTCTGTCTTCGCAGCATCATTTTCCCCTACAATCGCCACTTTATCGCCATTGTTTAAAGTAAAGCTTACATTGTTCAGCAGCGTGACCCCGTCAACGGTTTTTGTGAGACCGCTGACTGTAAGAATGTCCTTCCCTGCCTCTCGCTCCATATCGAAGCCGACAAACGGATATTTTCGGCTGGAGGCCGGCATCTCTTCCAAGGCCAGCGAGGACAGGATTTTCTTTCTGCTGGTCGCCTGTTTACTCTTTGATTTGTTTGCTGAAAATCGCTGAATAAAAGCCTGCAGATCCTTAATCTTTTCCTCCCGCTTTTTATTCTGGTTCCGAATAAGCTGCTGCATGAGCCTGCTGCTTTCATACCAGAAATCGTAATTTCCGGCATACAGCTGTACTTTATTATAATCAATATCTACGATATGCGTACATACCGCATTCAGAAAATGCCTATCATGGCTGACCACAATTACGATACCGGGAAAATTGATCAGGAATTCCTCAAGCCATTCTATTCCGGGAATATCCAGATTGTTGGTCGGCTCGTCCAGCAGCACAATACTCGGCTGTCCGAACAGCGCCTGGGCCAGCAAAACCTTCACTTTATCGCGCCCGTCTAAAGATGCCATCTGCTGCCCGTGCTTCTCCGGAGAGATTCCCAGACCGTTCAGCAGCGCCGCCGCATCGCTTTCTGCTTCCCATCCGCCTAATTCCGCGAATTCCGCCTCCAGGATTCCGGCCCGCTCACCATCGGCTTCATCAAAATCCGCTTTACTATAAAGCACCTCTTTTTCAGCCATAATATCATACAACCGCCGGTTTCCCATAATAACTGCCGTAATGACGTCATATTCGTCATATTTATAATGATCCTGCTCCAATACGCAAAGGAGCACCGTTTCCCGAACCCGACCTTTTTCGTGGACGATGGGTATAGCGGCACGAACTTTGCTGGGGTTAGATAGCGATACTTTTTACATC
>USLW01000103.1 GCA_900555605.1 uncultured Clostridium sp.
CAGCCATTTTACCTTTATTGGAGGACATCCCATGGCGGGAAGAGAAGTGGCCGGATATCAGAACTCCGTGGAAACACTGTTCCGAGGCGCCAGCATGATTCTGTCACCGCCGGCCTCCGTGACAGCGGAAACCATCGGCCTGCTGTCAGAGCTGTTTTATCAGGTAGGCTTCGCCCATATTGAGATTACCGATGCTGCGCGGCACGACCGGATCATTGCATTTACATCACAGCTCGCACATGTGGTTTCCAGCGCGTATATCAAAAGTCCCACCGCAAGAGAGCATATGGGATTTTTTGCGGGCAGCTATCAGGATATGACCAGAGTTGCGAAGATGAATGAAGCCATGTGGAGTGATTTGTTTATTTTGAACCGCAGAAACCTGATCAGCGAGATTGACTCCGTGATCGAGCATCTGGAAGAATATAAAAACGCGCTGCGGCTTGCGGACCGTGATGCTGATCTGTCAAAAGAACGGATTAATGCGCTGATTATTGATGGAACGCAGATCAAAAAGACATTGGATGAATCCTGATTCATAAGAGCCGAAAACCGGAACATACTATGTTTTGAAAAGGAGTGATGAGGTTTATGATCAATATCATGCGTGCGTGCCTGATGATGTTTTATCCGTTTTTTATAGACTATTGGTATCTTGTGCTCATTGTGCCGGTAATGATAATCTCTGCGGTGATTCAGGTCAAGCTGCGGTCTACGTATCATAAGTATGCGCAGGTGCTGTCGGCTCGGGGCTATACGGGAGCGCAGATGGCTGAAAAAGTATTGCGGGATCATGAAATATATGATGTCCGCGTGGAACCTGTCCGGGGCGAGCTGACGGATCATTACAGCCCGAAGGAAGGCGTTATTCGTTTGTCTCAGAATGTATATGGCAGTACTTCTGTGGCGGCTCTGGGAATCGCGTGCCATGAAGCAGGTCATGCGGTACAGCATCAGCAAAAATATTTTCCGCTTGCTCTGCGCAATGCATTTATTCCCGTTGTTAACTTCAGTTCCTCCTTTTCCTGGCTGATTGTATTGCTGGGTCTTGTTTTATCCTATCCGATTTTGATTGATATCGGCCTGATTCTGTTCGCGGCAGTGGCTGTGTTTCAGCTTATCACACTGCCTGTGGAATTCAATGCTTCTCAGCGGGCGATTACCGTGCTGCGGGATAGTCAGGTCTTATCCGAAGAAGAACTGCGGGGTACAAAAAAGGTGCTGCGTGCCGCGGCAATGACGTATGTTGCTGCGCTGGCGATGTCCATTGTCAGCTGGCTGCGTCTGTTTTTATTGACGCGCAACCGGAGAGACTGACTTTTCAGGGTCGAGGGCTGCCGGATATTGTATTTATTTACGAAAAGAGGAATCAACAGAAGGGGTGGCGGCAATCGTGGAAAATAAAAAGAGAACGGATTATTTAAAATGGGATGAGTATTTTATGGGAATTGCAATGCTGTCTGCGTCCCGGAGCAAGGACCCCAATACCGGTGTCGGTGCTTGTATTGTGGACGAGGACAACCGTATTTTATCATTGGGCTATAATGGTATGCCCATCGGCTGCTCTGACGATGAGTACCCGTGGGGAAGAGACGGCGGTCCTTTGGAAACAAAGTATTTTTATGTCTGCCATGCGGAGCTGAATGCAATTCTCAACTATAACGGCGGTTCCTTGCGGCGCGCGCGGGTATATACGACATTGTTTCCGTGCAATGAATGTACAAAGTCCATTATCCAGAAGGGGATCAAAGAGGTTGTTTATATGTCCGACAAATATGCGGATTCCGATTCTGTGCGGGCGGCAAAACGCATGATGGATTCCGCAGGCGTGAGCTATCGGCGGTACTGTCCTGCGGGGAAGCACGTGGTACTGGATTTGTAGCAGCGGCTGCGGTGTGGGCCCCCAACGCAGGAGAGGACAGGCCTTCGGCAGCAGGAAACAAAAATATTTTAAATACATATTGATTCATTGTATGGTTTTATATTACTATATAACGAAACGCAGCATTTAGGCGCTATTGACAGGAGGAGTATGCGGTTATGAAAATTATTGTAACAGAAAGTATTGCAAGGGAAGGCATCCAGCATTTAATAGACAGCGGCTTTGACGTGGACGTTCGGTTTGGCATTTCTCCGGAGGAATTGGCAGATATTATTTCCGAATATGATGCGTTGATTGTCCGGAGCGTTACGAAGGTCAACGAGGCGCTTTTAGCGAAAGCATCTAATTTAAAGGTGGTCGGAAGAGCCGGAAACGGTGTGGATAATATAGATTTAAAGGCGGCTACAGAAAGAGGCATTATTGTAGTGAATACACCGGAAAGCAATATTATGGCTGCGGCAGAGCTGGCGGTAGGACACGCATATGCAATTTTCCGCAATATTGTACAGTCCGTTCTGGCAGGCAGGCGCGGTGATTTCCGGAGAGGTAAATTCTTAGGAAATGAGCTGGACGGCCGGACTGCGGGCATTATCGGCTTAGGTAGAATCGGCTCGATTGTGGCGAGAAAGCTGCTTGGCTCAAATATGCGCGTCATTGCCTATGATCCTTATATCAGCGATGAGCGTTTTACAAAATTAGGCGTTGTCCGCTGTGCGACGCTGGACGCATTATTGGCGGAGGCGGATCTGATTACGCTCCACACCCCTAAGACAGCGGAAACCTATGGTATGATCGGCGCAAAGGAGATTGCGAAATGCAAAGACGGCGTGCGTATTGTAAATGCGGCGCGGGGCGGCTTGGTCAATGAAAAGGCACTGTATGACGGCCTTGTTTCCGGTAAAGTCGCCGCGGCTGCTCTGGATGTGCTGGATCCGGAGCCGAATTACAATAAAAAACCGGAAGAACAGGACTACACCAATCCGCTTCTGTCTTTGGACAACTGTATCTGCACGCCGCATTTAGGCGCTTCTACCGAAGAGGCAAATTATAATGTCGGAACTGCGGTTGCGCGGCTGGTGGGATTGGCACTGGAAGGGCAAATGGTGCCGGCGGTGAATATGCCGCAGGTTGGGTCAGGAAACATTGAGGAAATTAAGCCGTATCTGAATCTTTCGGAAATGCTGGGGAAGATTTATTATCAGACGGAGAAGTCTCCTGTAAAACGAATCGAGATCACTTACAGCGGAGATTTGGCGGATGATGAGGTTTCTACAGGGCTTTATACGTTGTCTGTTGTAAAGGGCTTCCTGGAGCCGATTATCAGCAGCCGCGTCAATTATGTCAACGCAAAGGTTCAGCTTGATTCCATGGGGGTAGAGCTGATTGAAAGCAAATCCTCCCAGCTTGAAAAGTATACAAATTTGATTTCGGTGAAGTTTGTTACCAGGGATAAGAGTCTGAATGTATCCGGTACGGTTTTTGCCAAAAGTGAACTGAGAATTGTGGACTTTTTCGGATATAAACTGGATTTTGAACCTACGGAGAACGTATTGGCGATTCAAAACCGCGATGTGCCCGGCATGGTTGGCAAGATTGGTTCGGTTTTAGGCAATCAGGGGATCAATATCGCAGCTATGCAATGGAGCCGTAAAATTCGAGGGGATAAAGCAGAGGCTTTTGTCAGCGTAGATCAGGCCGTTTCTGAGGCTGTATTGGAAGAGCTGCGCAGAATTGACGGTGTACAGAAGGTTTCTCAGATCAAATTCTGGTAATGAACGGCGGCCTTTGATGATTCTATTGAATATTGGTGAAGATCATGTCTGTTGATAATCTTGAGATAGGAACAATCCTATCTCAAATTTTTGTTTTGTTTCTTTTGGCCGGCATAGGATTTCTCAGCGGCAGAACCGGTTACCTGCCGGCTTCGGCGGGAGCCGTGCTCTCGAAAATTGTCATTCGTATTTCCATGCCGGCTTTGATTTTAAGTAAAATGCTGACCGCTGACCTCAGCGCGGATGGATTTGCCGATGGTTTTGTTTTGACGGCGGTTGCCGTTGTATGCCTGCTCCTGACACTTCTTCTATCTCGGGGCGTTTGTGCGGTAATCGGGAAATTTACAGCGTTTCCGGAGGCTTCCCGGAATGTATATGCGCTGCAGTCCATGTTCGGGAATGTCAGCTTTTTTGCATTTCCTTTGTTTTTAGCCTTGTTTGGCGATATTGGTGTGATCTATGCTTTGTTTTTTAATATGGGGAATGATTTGCTTCTGTGGTCGGTGGGCATTTATCTTGCCGGCAGGCATAGGGGCGGAGGCTTCAAAAGCGGTCTGCGTCATTTGCTGAATGCCAATACAATCGCCTTTTTGCTGGGACTGATTTTGCTTCTGCTGGGCGCCGGACAGCGCGCAGCAGAAGCGCCGGCTGCGATTGCGCAGTCCTATCATGTATTATCGGCTATGCTTTCCATGGTCGGCAGTACTACCAGCCCTCTTTCCATGATTTTTATCGGTTTTATTTTAGCTGATACAAAGGCTGTCAAGCTGCGGGAGCTGAGGCAGCATTTGCCGGCGCTGGCCCTTTCTTTTCAAAAATTGCTGCTGGTTCCGTTCGCCGCAGGCGTGCTGCTGTACATTTTACGCTCCTTTGGCTTGGTATCCGATGTTGTCCTGCTGGTTGCGGTTCTGCAGCTGGCTATGCCTGTAGGAACGATTACTGCTTCCTTAGCGGCAGAATACGGCAGCGATTATAAAATGGCTACTTATCATGTTTTTGTTACTACCTTGCTGTCTGCCGCAACGCTTCCTTTGACCGCGCTTCTCCTTAAGCTGGTATTAGCCTGAGCCTGTTCTGCTGTTCTGCCGTAGGATGCCTTGTCCGATACCATAGTTCCGCTGTCAATCAATTGAATGAAAATCACCGTGCCGTTTTCCTTTCTATATGGAAAAATCTATACGGAAAAATGCCATAATAATCGGAGACTGAGAGAACTGCGAGGTGAACCGGAGAAGGCGGGTGCAGAAGAGGAATTTCTTTCGCACATATTTATTTCCTTTTTACAAAACAGTTGACGCAAATTGTTCATATATTGTAAAATGTAGAAGACATCACTGAAACAACGGGATGTGGATTTGATTGCGGGAGGAGGGAGTAATTATGAAAAAAATGCTGTGCTGTATCGTATTCGTGTTAGTGATTTTGATGACATCTGTTTTGTTCAGCGGCTGCGGGGAGAAACATACCTGTGTAGAATGCGGCAAGGAAACGCGGGACTGTGAACAGATGCTCGGCCAGTGGGTTTGTGAGGACTGTAGAGATGAAATACAGGACGCGCTGAAGGACCTCGGCGATCTGGTGGGCTGAAACGCGGCCAAACGTGCTTTTCTTTTTATTCCTTTTACATAAAACTGGCGTAAGTTATTTTAGTTATTTTTGAACTGCGCAACGGCAAACGGCATAAAATGTAAAATGTACGGTACGAACGAACTGCCTCGGAAACAGAAAAAACTGTTATCTGAGGCAGTTTTTTTTCCTTATTCAGGGTGGGGCCCTGCTTATTATTCAGGGTGGGACCCTATTTTTTTATATTACGCAGGGTGGGGGCCTGTTTTATTATTCAAGGTAGGGCCCTGCTTATTTGCTTGCCATTTTTATGATTTATGTATAAAATATGCGGTGCGGCCTGTTGGCTTTATGACGGATCGCGGTATTTTAGGTATTTTATAAGGGAATGTTTTTTATGGGTGTGATTCGGATAAATCCTATCATTTTTGAAGGGGCGCCGGCGGAACAGGCGGGGCGGCTGGTAAAGGAGATGGCGGTATATGCCTTACTGGATGCACTTTCTATTTCGTACGCAAGGCTGGAGCATGATCCGGCTGGAACCATTGCAGATTGTTCAGCGGTGGAGCAGACTCTGAAAGTCCCAATCTGCAAAAATCTATTTTTATGCAATACGCAGAAAACACAATTTTACCTGCTGCTAATGCCGGGCAATAAGAAATTCATGACAAAGGAGCTTTCCAAACAGCTCGGGTGTGCGCGGCTATCCTTTGCAGATGCAGAGGCAATGGAAAAATATCTGAATATAACGCCTGGCTCAGTCAGCGTGCTGGGGCTGATGTATGATCAAGACTGTGCTGTCCGGCTGCTGATTGATGAGGCGCTTTTGCAGGAAACTTATATCGGATGTCATCCCTGCGTGAATACCGCAAGCCTGAAAATCAGGCTGCAGGATATTTTACAGATCTTTTTGCCGTATACCAGGCACATACCTGATTTTGTAAGACTATAATGGGGAGGAAAGGATAGGGCGATGGGGAAAGCGAGAGATAAAAGGATCGGGTAAAATAAAGACTGCGCGGCATATGGCGCTGTCCGCAATATATAAAATATAAGAATGAGACGAATTTTCAGAAAACGGAAAGAGATGACGAAGAACATTGACAGATTTAGTAAAGGAATATCCCTTTAAGATTGAACTGCACGCCCATACAAAGCCGGTAAGCGGCTGCAGCGATATTTTTCCGAAGGAATTGGTTCATACGTATGCTGCCCTTGGATACGATGCAGTTGTGCTGACAAATCATTTTGAGCCGTCGCGCTTAAACCTAAAATCTGCAGAGGAAAGCGCGCTGCTGTATCTGAATGATTGGCACTGCGCGCAGAAGGAAGGTAAAAAGGCCGGACTTCTGGTCTTGCTGGGCATGGAGATTCGTTTTACCGAAAATAGCAACGATTATCTTGTATATGGACTGGAGGAGGACGATATTATACGTGCATATGCATTTCTCGGAGAGGGAATCGAACGGTTCAGCAAAGCGTTTCGGCGTCCCCGGCATATAATCGTTCAGGCACATCCGTTTCGGAACGGGTGTACTCCGGCAGAGCCGTCCCTTCTGGACGGAATAGAAAGCTTTAATATGCATCCGAACCATAATTCCAGAAACGGAACTGCAATCCGATTTGCGAAACAGCACGGACTGCTGACAACTGCCGGAACGGATTATCATCATCGCGGTCATGAAGGCTTGGCAGCGGTCCGGACTGCTGTTTTACCGCAAAGTTCCTGTGCGCTTGTTGATATTTTACGATCAGGGAACTACGTATTTGATCTTTGCGGCAGCATTGTAATTCCTTGAGTGCGGATAACAGAACAACGCGCGGATTTATCTGGTTTGTCTTCGTTCACAATACTGCCGATTCACCGGC
>USLW01000104.1 GCA_900555605.1 uncultured Clostridium sp.
TCGCTGCTGGTTGCTAAAATTACGGCAAAAGCCGCGCCGGCAAATAGAAACGTCACCGTATAAAAACATACCGTGAGCTTCAGAAACGCACGCACGGTCTTCGGATAAAAGGTTGCCGCGATCATTACCGCTGACAGGATCAGCTTGCCGGCAATCGCCGCGGCATTGTGCTGCGGAATCCACAGCACCGCCACCGCATATGCAGTTCCGATGCCGCTGCCCATCAGCAGCTTCCACGGCTTTGTATTTCGTTTGAAAAAACGGGACGTGATATACAAGATCAGGTAATTCATCACCAGATTCTCAAATATCAGTACATCCAGATATATTTCCGGCATCCCCATCACCGCCCATTTTTTTGCAGCCTTCAGAACGTTCCGACGGCTACGTTCCTATTATACGAAGCATCGCTGTCGAAATATGACGAAAATTTTCCGAAAAGCAAAAACCTTCCGCTGCCTTCTGCTGCTTATCTACTGGGATAAAACGGAAAATATCAAAAAAACCTGACCGCTTCCATGCAGTCAGGTTTGAGACCATTCATATTCGTTTATTGTACCGTTAAAGAAAGTTTCCGTTATCTGCGCTCGCGCCTCGGATTTCTCAGGAACGGAGGAATATCGAAATCATCGCTCTCCCGTTTCGGGGCCGCCTGCCGCGGCGGAGCCTGATTGGCCGCGGATGCGGAGTTCTGCACCGGGGCTTGTGCAGGAGCCGCCTGAGACACCGCAGAAGCTTGTCCGCTGCCGTCAGGCGATACAATCTGCCGTGTCCCAACGGAAAACGCATCCAAAACAAGATCGTCATCATTTGCAAAGCCTGCTGCGATAACCGTGATCTGCATTTCATCGTTCATATTGTCGCCCGCATCCAAAGAACCGAGAATAATCCGTGCCTCCGGATCAACCGCTTCGTATACCATATTGGAAACAATGGACATTTCCTGCATACTCAGATTGTCGCCGTAGAAATTGACCAAAACAGATTTTGCTCCGGTAATACTCGTTTCCAGCAGCGGATTCTGGATCGCCTTCAGCAGTGCTTCCTCAGAACGATTTTTTCCCGACGCTCGTCCGACGCCCATGTGCACTACGCCTTTATTGGACATGGTAGTCTTTACATCGGCAAAGTCCACATTCATCACGCCGACCTTTGTAATAATGTCGCAGATTCCCTGAACGGAATTGCTCAGCACCTCATCCACAAGCTTAAAGGCATTGTCCATCGTTACCTTTTCATCGACGATTTTCAAAATGTTATCGTTTGGAATCACAACGAGAGAATCCACGTTTGTTTTTAATTTTTCAATACCGTTCAGCGCTGTCATGGCTTTGCTCCTGCCTTCAAAGGCAAACGGCTTTGTAACCACGCCTACCGTCAGGATGCCCATGCTTTTGGCAACCTCAGCAACCACAGGCGCTGCGCCGGTACCGGTGCCTCCGCCCATGCCCGCAGTGATAAATACCATGTCGCAGCCCTTCATCAGCGCAGTGATCTCATCACGGCTTTCTTCCGCAGCCTTTTCTCCTACCTCAGGATTTGCGCCTGCGCCTAATCCCCGGGTCAGCTTTTCACCCAACTGTATCTTAACGCCCGCCTTTGACTTCAGCAAGACATGCTTGTCCGTATTCATTGCTATAAATTCAACGGTATCCATACCGGATTCGATCATCCTGTCAACAGCATTGTTTCCGCCGCCGCCGATGCCGACCACTAAAATCTTAGCGTCCTTGCCTTCTTCGTTATCATATTCAATACCCAAAGTATGTACCCCCTTAAAGTGACAGCCAAATAAACATTTGCTTTTTAGTAATATACATCAAATCGTAAAATTGTGCAATATCATTCTTTAAACTTTGCCAAAAAACTTTTCATTTTATCCAATATGGAAGGCTTTACCTGATTTGCGGAGGGTCTGCTCTGCGGATCCTGGCTATAATGCTTTTCAATTACAGACTGCCGTCTTCCATAAGGCAGCAGCCCGGAAATATACATCACCATACCGCTGGCATATGTGTAAACCGTCTTCATCCCGGTATATCTGCTGAAATCAATGGGGTACAGTTTTGTTTTGAACGCCTGCTCGCACAGCATGTCCAAGCCTTTGAATTTTGTAATGCCGTCTCCGGTCAGAATGATACGGTCAATATATTCTGTTTGAATATCATCATCCGCCAGCTGTTTGGCGATTACGGAAAAAAGGCTCTCCAGACGAGCCTGCATAATTTCCACGATCTCCGATACCTTGATTACTTCCTGTGTTCCTTTATCCACGGAGAAAACGGCAACATCCACATTATTGGATACCAATTCGACAGCCGCCAGCGGATAGTCGCGTTTAATCGTTTCTGCCTCATTCGGTGCAATCCCCAGCACCTGCACCAGATCATTCGTAATATGATCTCCGCCAACCGGTACCGAATCAATGACATACGGCTTATTTTTGTAATACAGCGTATAATCTGTCATCGTACCGCCCACATCCACCAGCAGAACACTTTTCATATCGCTGCTTTGTTCCGGAAGCAGTCCCGTCATCGCCAATGCCAGCGGAATAAATCCATCCACACTCAAGCCGGCGGCATTGACACAAGCCGTAAGCTGTTTCATATACTCGTACCGGCCGATCACGACGTCCGCTTCTACCCGCAGAGAATGTGCGGCAAGATTCAGCGGATCATGAACCTGTACTTCATCATTAATAAAATATTTGACCGGCACAATATCGATTAGCTGCTCATCCTCATATAATTCCACGGAGGCTGCCTTATCCAGCAACGTTCCGATATGGGCGTATGTAATTTCAAGGTCCTCTTCTCCATCCGATTCCCCGCTGAGACGAATGACGTCCGTATTGTGCATAAGACTGAGATTTGCGCCCTGAATGCTGATATATACGGACTTTACGATGGTTTCTGTTTGATCTTTTATTTTGCGTACCGCTTTTTTGATAGATTCAACTACTTCTTCTTCGTTTTCAATACCGCATTTTTTCATACCCTTACAGGTCATCGCTACTTTTGCTATAATATGCGGAACACCGCTCTCATTTACTTTCGCAACTAAAATCCGTACCCCGGTTGTGCCGATATCCAATACGGCAATGTGTTTCACCACAAAAATCAACTCACCTTCAGCAGTCTGCCTTTTTATATCCAAACAGGTTCAGCAAAATTATTCTTATTAAATTTACAGCACATGCTAATTATACATGATGCCGCCAAAAAAACAATACAAAAAAAAACCTTTCCCTTCACTATTCCTTTGATTTCCTTCTGGAATATCTATCCAAAAGAAGTCTGCGCATAGTCGCAAAGTTTTCAAAAAGTCTCGTGCCAAATGCAAATATTGCCGCCATATAAAGCGGAATTCCCATCTGATCTCCGATAAACGCAAGTGCAACCGCCAAAAACGCATTTCCTAAAAAACCGGACAAAAAGATTTTTAATTCAAATCTGCCCTGCAAAGACGATACGCCGCCGCCGAACACAGAATCCAGAGCCGCCAGAATGCCGACAGCAACATATGTCGCATATTCCGCAGGGATACTGTACGGGACAAAAATCCCCACTAAAATTCCAATGATCAGCCCCAGTATTGGAATCATTCCCGATCATTCCTTTCATTCTTTGTAAAAACAGGATATCCGCCGCCCGTAAAGTCCAAAACGCCGTCGGAATCACCGTCGTAACCACTCTGCATAATGCTTTTCAACTGCGATAGCCGAACCCCGAGATCATCGCCGTCTCCGAATTTAACGGACAGCGACGGTGCACAATACATCCAAATATTATTATAATCACTCAGGTCAATAATATCAATATCCGCCAGCATGGAAAGCTGCCGCATGAGATTACAGAGCCTGATTGCCAGATCAATCCCGTCATTCTGCGTTTTTGTCAGCGCATTCCCGATTTTGTAATCTGTAATTTCCAGCCCCTGCACCACCGGAAGCGCCGGCTTGTCCGCTTCTGTAAATGTGTTCAGCACAACGCCCTCCGAATCAATATAGAGATAAAAGCCGTGCTGCTCCGCAAGAAAAATCGGAATCCGCTCGGAAACATCAATCCGCAGCGTATTCGGAAACGCATATTTTACCTTTACATCTTTTAAATACGGAAAAGAAAAGACCAATTCCTCCGCCAATTCCGGCAGCTCAAGGCTCAGCAGACTCGCAGACTGCTTCAGCGTTGTATTTGCTGCAACGGAAAGGAAACCGTTCTTGCCGAGATAAGGACGGATCTTTGCATAAATTTCCTCTTCCTCGTAACAAGTCAGGGGCGAAAGCACCACCTTTTTCATTGCAAACACAGGAGAAAGCAGAAACGCAATCACAACGGCTGCCCCTAA
Source organism: uncultured Clostridium sp. (assembly GCA_900555605.1). GTDB lineage: Bacteria > Bacillota > Clostridia > UBA1212 > UBA1255 > UMGS1851. Next base: position 4,351 of record USLW01000104.1, read on the forward strand.
CAGGCAATAGATCAGGATTCGCTTTTTCTTCTGCTTTGCCACGCTGAAACACGACCTTTCTCTTATGTACGAAAGAAATTATAGCATTAATTTTTATCGGTGTAAAACTTTTTAATCTGGGCGCCGATTTTTGTCAGTTTTCCACAGATATCCATATAGCCGCGGTCTATATACCCCGCATCCTCTACTACGGTTTCACCGCATGCCGCAAGCCCTGCCAGAATCAGCGCCGCCCCTGCCCGCAGGTCTGTGGACACCACGCGCGTTCCATGCAGCCGTTCCACTCCGGTAATGCTGCAATAAATATCTTCAACGCTGCAGCATGCACCCATTTTGCAAAGTTCCGCCATATGCCTGTAGCGAGACTCAAATACAGAATCATACAATAAAGTCTTGCCGGAAGTCAGCGTCAGCAGGGCAGCGATGGGCGCCTGCAGATCAGTCGGAAATCCGGGATACGGCTTTGCAATCACGAGTTCCGGCGCCGTAAGCCTGCAGCGGCGCAGGCCCCCTCGGATCCGGACCTGATTCCGGGCCGTTTGTAAAGTACATCCGCATTTTTGCAGGAACTGCAGCAGTGCCTGCAAATGAGAGGCCCGCAGATCCCGGACCATCACGTCCTCCCCGCTCATCGCACCCGCAATCAAATAGGTACCTGCTTCAATGCGATCTGGTACTACCGTATATTCCACGTACTTTTTCAGTTCAGGTACTCCTTTTACCGTGATCTGCGCACTTCCCGCGCCGCGGATATCGGCGCCGCAGCAATTCAGATAATTCTGCAGATCCACGATTTCCGGCTCTCTGGCACAGCCATGTATATGTACCTCCTCCTTGGCAAAAACGCTTCCCATAATCGCGTTTTCCGTAGCGCCTACACTGGGATAGCGCAGACATACCGTACCGCCCCGGATCCCGTCCCTGCACCTCGCAGAAACCAGATTATTCTCCAAAGCCGGCTTTTCCGCACCTAAAAAGTGCATGACGCTTAAATGAAGATCAATCGGTCTTTCGCCTATTACGCACCCACCCGGGTGCGCCCGCCTATTGCCGCGGCAGCCTCTTTTCTCCGCGCGGCTGCCGCTGGGCGCGCATTCCTGTTTCCCTGCCGGCGCCCAGTGGCAGCAGGGAAAACACATGCATATATTATTAAGGTAAAAGAATCAAGAGTCCGGAGGCGGAAGTGCAGCCGGCTCGGATGTCAGGCACGGCAGAATGGGAGGTCTATATGGCAGGTCTGAACAGACACGTATATTTAGGGGCAAACACAAGAAAAGGATTCCGGGGCGTGTATCATCAATTGCTGCGAAATGACGATTGTCGGGTATATATTTTAAAAGGAGGGCCCGGCACCGGAAAATCCACTTTTATCAAAAAGGTGATCAGCGAACTGCAGGGTTATGATTTTTGTATGGATATCATCCACTGCTCCGGTGATCCTACCAGTCTTGACGGCGTAATTTGTACGGAAGCAGGCGTAATCGTCGTTGACGGAACCAGCCCGCACACTTTGGATCCGGCGATCCCAGGCGCAAGGGAAGAAATCATCAATTTAGGCGCCTTCTGGGACAGCGCCATGCTGCGGAAATTCCAATCCGATATTGCACAGTATAACGAAAAGAAAGCTGCATTTTACAGAAGAGCTTATCAGTATCTCGCGGCTGGGGGCGCGATTTACGATGACAGCAATACGATTGTGGAGAGCTGCGTGGAAAAGGATAAAATGTATTTTTTCGCACAGAAGCTGGCCAGTGAAATTCTGTATGATATTGACGAGTCCATTCATTGGGGAAAGGATACTGCAATGTTTGCCACGGCGATTACGCCGGGCGGTATGCAGGGCGATGTCGGACAGATTTTCCGGGAAGAAAAGGTGTATTCCGTTAAGACCTTCTACGGAATCCATGCTTCTCAGATTCTTAAAACCGTACGATCACGGGCTCTTGCCTGCGGATTCGACACGGAGAGCTTTTACTGCGGATTTGACAGTGATATTTTGGAGCACCTGCTCATTCCGGACTTAGGAGTCGCCATTGTAACCTCCAATGATTATCATGAAGCGGACGGTCATGACGCCTATTTTGATTATCCGCTGGAAGGCTTCCTTTGTGAATATTCTGTTTATCCGGTGAAAGACGATCTCAAATATAACAAGATCCGCTTTGACGAGCTGATGGATAAGGCAATCCGTTCGCTGTTCAAGGCACGTCAGATACATGGAGAGATTGAGGAAATTTACGTTGCCGCAATGGATTTTGACAGCATGGATCAATATCTTGATACGACGCTGCAGCGTATTACTGCCGACATTCTTTGAGAAACATGCTCTCCTGTTCGTCACAGTCTCCTCTGGTTTCCGGGTAAAGCAAATACAGCGCGTGTCTGGCTCTCGTAACAGCCACGTAGAAAAGACGACGTTCCTCCTCCAGTAACTGATCTTCTGCGGCGCTGCTTCCCGGAAACTCTCCTTGTACTAAGTCCACCAGCAATACGCAGTCATATTCCAGCCCCTTTGCCGAATGAATCGTGCTCAGGGTGATCCGCGTGTCTTTCTTTTGGCTGCTTTCTGCGGCAGCGTCAGAACCAAGCTGCCCCAGCTTCTGCAGGCACATTGCAAAGGATTCAGAGCATATACATAAATACGCAATAAATTCAAGAATACCGTTGATTGCATGCGGCTGCTTTCCGGTTCGTTCACAGTGCGCTCTGCATTGGCTTAAGAAACCG
>USLW01000105.1 GCA_900555605.1 uncultured Clostridium sp.
TTACAGCCTCCAAGCTGGCCGAGGATCTGTTGCCTGCGATTGCAGTCGCAGCGTATTCTTATATGGCCCTTGTACCATTTATCCAACCGCCGATCATGAAGCTCTTGACGACAAAGAAGGAACGGAGTGTGGTCATGCAGCAGCTTCGTCCCGTAAGCAAAAAAGAGAAAATTATTTTTCCAATTGCAGTTACGCTTTTAGTATCGCTTTTGCTTCCTTCGGCGGCAACGCTGGTCGGTATGCTGATGCTGGGCAACCTAATTAAAGAATGCGGCGTCTGTGACAGGCTCTGCAAGACGGCGCAGAACGAACTGATGAATATTGTTACGATTTTTCTGGGTATTTCGGTTGGAGCCACCGCAACGGCGGAGAACTTCCTGGCGCTTGGTACCTTGAAAATTATGGCGCTTGGCATTGTGGCGTTTTCTATTGGCACGGCGGGCGGCGTCCTTTTTGGAAAACTGATGTATGTGTTTACAAAGGGAAAGGTAAACCCGCTGATCGGAGCTGCCGGCGTTTCTGCGGTTCCGATGGCTGCGCGCGTGGCACAAAAGGTAGGACGGGAAGCCAATCCGGACAACTATTTATTGATGCATGCCATGGGACCGAATGTGGCCGGCGTCATCGGTTCAGCGATTGCCGCAGGCATTATGATCAGTATGCTGGGTTAAAAATTATTTAATTTTAGTTTGTTTACAAGCCGTATGGTGGTTTGCGGTTGGCGATATGATTTTAAAATGAAGCAGGCGATGGACCTGCCTGTTGGCACGGCGGCAGATAAAGGAGCAGAATGCATTTATGCTGGTTGCGGAGCATGTTACAAAAGCATATAACAGCAAGATAAAAGCCAACGACGATGTCAGTCTGTGTGTCCAGGACGGTTCGATTGCTGTTTTGCTGGGTCCAAACGGTGCCGGCAAATCGACGCTGATTAAGTCTATAACCGGCTTGCTGCGTTATCAGGGACGGATTTTGATAGATGGCTTTGACAATAAATCCATTGAGGCGAAACAAAGACTTGGATATGTTCCGGAAATGCCTGCAATTTATGATCTTCTTACAGTGGGAGAGCATTTGGAATTTATTACCCGTGCCTATAAGATACCGGACAACGGACCTGCGGCAGAGCAGATGCTGAAACGCTTTGCATTATGGGACAAGAGGGATAAGCTCGGCAAAGAACTATCCAAGGGAATGCAGCAGAAATTATCCATCTGCTGTACGCTTATCCATCATCCCCGTGTCGTTGTTTTTGATGAGCCTCTGGTGGGACTGGATCCGCATGCGATTAAACAGCTGAAAGAGGTATTTTTAGAATTAAAGTCTCGCGGAGCCTCGGTGCTGATCAGTACGCATATGCTTGACAGCGTAGAAGATTATTGGGATGTTGCTTATATTATGATGGATGGTAAAATATCGGCTGTAGTTTCGGCAGAGTCCGGCGGCGGCAGCAAATCTCTGGAGCAATTGTTCTTTGAAATAACGGAAGGTGGCGCCGGTCAGCGGGCTGCCGAGGTGTGACGGCAATGGCAGCGCTTTTTTATATTCTCAAGACCCGGTTAAAAAATCAGCTGAAGGTTTTCTTTAAAAGCCCGTCTAAGGTAATCCTCCTGATTTTAATTCTGCTTGTCTTGGTGATATCCCTCCTGTTCGGAGACGCCTCGCGTGGGAGTGAAATAAATAAGCTTCGGGATATACGGGAACTATATGCGGCTCTGACCGTGCTGTATGCGGTGATGTTCTTTTTGATGTGCTACGGGGGGCTGCAGAACGGCGCAAGCATGTTTTCTATGGCAGATATCAATCTGGTATTTTCATCTCCCGTTTCCCCCAAAAAAATATTAATATATGGATTGATCCAGCAGATGGGAACCTCTCTGCTGATTGGCTTTTTTATTTTATTTCAATATGGTTGGCTGAATCCCGTATACGGCATTTCTTACAGCTTTATTCTGTATACGATTTTGGGATATGCATTTTGTGCATTTTGCGGACAGTTGACTGCAATGCTTATTTACATGTTCTGCGGTCATGATGAAGCTAAAAAGCGAGTCGTTAAAATTCTTTTTGTTTTAGCGGTATTTGCAATACCGGCCTATGGAATGCTGTACGGATTCAGGAGCGGTGCCTTTAACCTGCAGACGCTGACAGAAGCATCAGCGCACAGCTTTGTTCTTTATTTTCCTGTGATCGGATGGAGCAGGCTATTTGTTTTCGGTGCGTATGAGGGTGCCATTTATTGTGTGCTCATCGGTGCGGGGGCGCTTGCGGCGTTTGTGGCGCTGCTTATATTGCTGACTGTGAAGCTGCGGCCGGATTACTATGAGGATGTACTGCGGGCTGCAGAGGTTTCCTTCAGCGCGATTACTGCAAAAAAGGAAGGAAAAGCTACTGAAGCTGCTCCGAAAAACATCCGTCTCGGGCATGTGGGCCTTGAAAAGGGATGGGGAGCCAATGCGTTATATTTTAAACATAAAATTGAAAATAGACGCTGCAGAATATTTTTATTTTCTGCCTCCGGCCTGATTTTTCTCGCATTTAACATTACCTATGCGCTTTTTTTAAATAATATCCTTTCGGTGTTTCTGTTTTCCACATATATGCAGCTTTTTTCTTCTGCCATGGGACGTATGCCGCAGGAGCTGCTGATGCCGTATGTTTATCTGATCCCGGAACCGCCCTTTCGTAAGCTTCTGCAGAGCATGCGGGAAAGTCTCCCTCGGATTCTTATAGAGGCGGCGGTTTTATATGGGGCCATGATCCCGATTCTGCAGCTGCATCCGCTGGAAGCCTTGCTGTGTGCGGCGGCGCGGGTTTCCTTTGCATTTTTATTTTTAGCCGGTAATGTTGCGGTAGAGCGGCTTTTCGGAACTGTTACCAAAAAGTCGCTGATTATGGTTGCTTATGTAGTCGGGCTCATGGTATTATCTGTGCCTGCGGTCGTTCTGGCAATTTTATGTTCGGCTGCAGCGGCGCTGACCGGAATGTTTACTGCGCTGTCAGCGGCAATGCTCGGCATTTTACTTGCCAATATTCCGGTATCCCTGCTGGTCCTGTACTTATGCAGGAATGTTCTGCAGTATGCGGAGCTGAATCATAAATAACCGTGTTCCGGTGATTATCCGGCGGTTTGGTATTGTAATGCGGCTCTGATGTATTATAATAAAACGTGGCTGACAGCCTTTACCTTTTCCGATAAGGGCTTCCGACCATGAATCTGCAATTTGAAAGGAATGTGATTTTGATGGAGAAGCTTGGCCTAAATGAAATCAGGGAGAAATATTTATCTTTTTTTGAAAGTAAGGGGCATCTCAGATTGCCCAGCTTTTCTCTGGTTCCGCATAATGATGCAAGTCTTCTTTTGATAAATGCGGGAATGGCTCCTTTAAAGCCGTATTTTACCGGAGCGGAAACGCCGCCCAGAAAGCGCGTCACCACCTGCCAGAAATGTATCCGTACGCCTGACATTGATAATGTGGGCAAAACGGCCCGCCACGGCACGTTTTTTGAAATGCTCGGCAATTTTTCTTTCGGCGACTACTTTAAAAAAGAGGCGATTCCGTGGGCATGGGAATTTTTAACTGAGGTTATGAAAATTCCTGCCGACAGGCTATACGTGACGATTTATCTGGATGATGATGAAGCCTTTGAGATCTGGACCAAGGAAGTGGGGCTTGCACCGGAACGTGTTATCCGCATGGGAAAAGAGGATAATTTCTGGGAGCATGGACAGGGTCCCTGCGGTCCCTGTTCAGAGATTCATTTTGACAGAGGAGAAGCATATGGCTGCGGCAAGCCGGATTGCGGTGTAGGATGTGACTGCGATCGTTATATTGAGGTCTGGAATCTGGTATTCACGCAGTTTGACCGGCAGGAGGACGGAACTTATGTAAGGCTGCCGAAGCCGAATATTGATACCGGGATGGGTCTGGAACGGCTTGCATGCGTTATGCAGGGCGTGGATAATTTGTTTGAGGTAGATACGATCAGAAGTATTTTGGACAAGGTGTGTGAGATTTCCGGCAAGACCTACGGAGCCGATTGGAAGAGCGACGTTTCCATCCGTGCCATTACAGATCATATCCGCAGCACGGTCATGATGATCAGCGACGGTGTGACGCCGTCGAATGAATCAAGAGGGTATGTTCTGCGGAGACTTTTGCGCGGCGCTGCGCGTCACGGAAAACTGCTGGGGATTCAAGGACCCTTTTTGGAACAGCTTGCGGAGCTTGTGATTGCGCTTTCCGGCGATGCATATCCAAACTTGAGAGAGAAACGCACGTATATTCTGAAAATTATCTGCGTGGAGGAAGAGCGCTTTGCCGCAACGATTGAACAGGGAATGGCGCTGCTTGGATCGTATATGGAAGCATTGCGCAATGAGAATCAAACGGTTCTGCCGGGAACAGAGATTTTTAAACTGCATGACACATATGGTTTTCCGCTGGATCTGACAAGGGATATTCTGCGGGAAAATGGATTTGAGGCAGACGAGGAAGGGTTCCGGAGGGAGATGAATGCCCAGAAGGCAAAATCCCGTGAGGCCATCAAAAATAGAGACAGCTCCTGGGGCGGTGCGGATATTACGCTGCCTGCAGTTTGCAGACCGACAATTTTCTGCGGCTATGAAACTTTGGAGTGTGAAAGTACGGTTGTGTGCATTTTACGTGCAGATAATACGCAGCTTCAAACTGCAGAGGAAGGGGACTCGGTTATGCTTATAACGGAGACCTCGCCTTTTTATGCAGAAAGCGGCGGTCAATGCGGGGACAGCGGTTATATCACAACGGACAGCGGTGCGGTCTGCGTGCTGCAGACAACAAAGACTGCGGACGGCGTATGGAAACATACGGGTTTTGTGGAACGGGGAACGGTGGAGGCAGGCTCCGTATGCATGCTGACAGTTGACCGTCAGCGCAGATTGGCTACGGAACGCAATCACAGTGCAACCCATCTGCTGCAGAAAGCGCTGCGGCGTGTTCTTGGAGATCATGTACATCAAGCCGGCTCCAGCGTCAGTCCGGAACGGCTGCGATTCGATTTTAACCATATGCAGGCTGTTACGCAGGACCAGCTGAACCGGATTGAGGAGGAAGTAAACGCGGCGGTATTTGAGGATTATCCGGTGACGATCCGGGAGATGCCTATTGAAGAGGCCAAGCGCCTGGGCGCCACAGCATTATTTGGTGAAAAATACGGTAATGTAGTGCGTGTGGTAAGAATGGGCGATTACAGTATGGAATTGTGCGGCGGCACGCATGTTCAGAATACGGCCTCTGTCGGCATTGTAAAAATTCTGCATGAAAGTGCGGTTGCTGCCGGAATCAGAAGGATCGAGGCAGTGACCGGAAGCGGCGCCAGAGATTGTTATTTAGAAGAAGAGCGAATTTTGGATGCTGTGACAGATACGGTGAAAGCTTCTTACGGTGAGGTTGCGGCAAAGGTAGCGGGAATTGCGGTACAGTTTAAGGCTTTATCAAAAGAAATAGAAAAGCTGAAACGGGATATGGCAGGTGAAAACACAGAGCAGGTGCTGCAGAATGCGGTTCAGGTCGGCGATATCACGCTTGTTGCGGCACGCTTTGATATGTTGGACGGAGAAGGTCTGCGCGAGATGGCAGAACGTTTGAGAAGCAGGCTTGAAGTTGGCGTCGTACTTTTAGCATCCGGAAACGGAGATAAAGTTCAAATTGTGGCAATGGCAACGAAGCACGCCGTAGAAATGGGAGTGAACTGCGGTAAAATTGTGAAGCAGGCGGCCAGTATGTGCGGAGGCGGAGGCGGAGGCCGGCCGGATATGGCACAGGCCGGCGGTAAGAATCCGGCGGCTATTGACGAGATGCTGAAGAAGGTCGGTTCTTTTTTGCTGTAAGGCACAAAGCCGACTGTTTCGGATTCAGTTGTTTTAAAGGAGGCGTTCATAATGGAAGACTGTATTTTCTGTAAAATTATTTCCGGGGAAATACCGGCCAAAAAGGTTTATGAGGATGCGTATTGTATAGCATTTTATGACATTAATCCTCAGATGCCCGTTCATGTTGTGGTTGCGGCAAAACGGCATGTGCCGAATATTCTGATGTTCAGTGAAGCTGATGCCGCCTTTTTAGGCGGGATACAGCTTGCTATTGCGAAAATAGCAAAATTGCTGGGACTTGAGGAAAATGGATTTCGCGTCATTAATAATTGCGGAAAAGATGCGAAACAGTCTGTTCCGCATCTGCATTACCATATATTGGCCGGCGGAGAAATGGGCGAACGGATTGTGTAAAGGAGAAAACGGATTCATGTATCTTATTTTAACTGGCAACACAGACGGAGTCGGCGGCTTTTTTGATTTTATCACGGGGTGTATGCAAAATATCCCTTTACTGATTACAGTGCTTTTGGTGCTTGGCGTAATTTTTGTTAATGGATGGACCGATGCGCCGAACGCCATTGCCACTGTGGTTTCAACCAGGGCCATGAAGCCGCGCACTGCGATTATTATGGCGGCAATTTTTAATTTTATCGGAGTGCTGGTAATGACCTGGATCAGTGACTCGGTTGCGGCTACAATTTACAACATGGTTGATTTCGGCGGAGATGCGCATACCGCGCTGATTGCACTTTGCGCTGCACTATTTGCAATTGTGGTGTGGGCTGTCGGGGCTTGGTTTTTCGGTATTCCAACGAGTGAAAGCCATGCGCTGATCGCAGGGGTTTCCGGTGCTGCGATTGCATTAGGCGGCGCCGGCGGAATTAATCTCAGCGAATGGATAAAGGTGGTTTACGGTCTGTTGTTGTCGACTGTGTTGGGATTTGTGATGGGATATATTGTTGTAAAATGTGTTACCGTCATCTGCCGGAACATGAACAGACGCAGCACAGACCGCTTTTTCAAAGGCGGACAAATTGCGGGCGGTGCCGCAATGGCTTTTATGCACGGCGCACAGGATGGTCAAAAATTCATTGGAGTTTTTCTGCTGGGACACATGCTTGCCCTCGGAAATTACGGAAGCAGTGACAGTGAATTTATGATTCCGATTTGGCTGATGGTTTTATGCTCTGTTGTAATGGGGGTAGGAACCTCGATCGGCG
>USLW01000106.1 GCA_900555605.1 uncultured Clostridium sp.
CAGCCGATTTGACACTCCGCTGGCTTGTTTATTCACAATCCTTTGCAGCTTCCGAAGCGGCTGCGGGATTGCCGGAGGTTCCGGTTCTGCCGGTAAGCGATCGTATTTTTGCGACATTTTGCGAAACCGAAACGCCCCAGGGAATCGGCGCCGTTGTGAATTTTCCTGAACCGCCGCCCCCGGAAGTAATCCGGGCGTATCGAAATATATTGCTGCTGGAACACGTTCAGGACCCGGGAAATATGGGGACAATGATCCGGACCGCAGATGCGGCCGGTTTTGATGCGGTCTTTTGCACAAAAGGCTGTGTGGATATATACAATCCGAAGGTTCTGCGAGCCACCGTGGGTTCCGTATTTCATCTGCCGATTCTGCAGTGGGAAGATCTTTCTCACCGTCTGAGCAGTGAGAATGCTGCAGCCTCGTATCCGGTCTCAAACATGGCCTCGAACACGGCCGCCGCAGCTGCCGAATGGCTCAGGACCCAGGGATTTCGGATATATGCCGCGCATCCGAGGGGCGGCGATACCTGTTTTGAGACTGTGTTCCGTGATAAAAATGTGATTGTAATCGGAAATGAGGCAAACGGACTGACGGATGAGATGATCCGTGCATGCGATAGCCTGGTTACGATTCCTATGCCGGGGCGGGCGGAGTCTCTGAACGCATCGGTTGCCGCCGCTTTGCTGATCTATGAGGTGGTCCGGCGCGGAGCTGCCGGGCGCGGTGGCACGCCGCCGCGGCGTCACACAAAGAAAGGATGAAAAAAACAGATGGGATTATATGAACAATGGAATGAAAATCTGAAGGGGTCGCCGAAAGCGGCGCAGGCATTTTTAGATGCTTATTATGAAAAGGAAAAAGACGCCTATGCCGCGATACTGAAAAGCGGAAATCCGGCGCTGTCGGGGACGGCCGCTGATATCGCAGCGCGGCTCGGCCTGACGGAAACGGAGTTTGCCGGCTTTGTAGACGGCGCCAATACATCGCTGGAGGCTCCTGTCAACATAAAAGAGATGGAAGCAGATACCGTACTTTCCATGACCTTTTCGTGGCCGGCGCTGTATAAAAATATGCTGAAGGCAAAGGCTGATTGGCTGTACGAGCTGCCGGAATGGGATGGTATTTACTCTGAAGAAGAGCGGGTAGCGCTAACAAAGGAGTATAAGGCTTCCTGCCAAGCGGTCAGCCATAAGGTCGGGCGGAATGATCCCTGCCCCTGCGGCAGCGGGCTGAAATATAAAAATTGCTGCGGCGATATTTGACTTTAAGACGGCTATAGGATTTCCTTCAGCCAGTTCTTGATATCTGCTGCCATTGCAGCGGTCAGACCGAGGGCATCCCCGGAGGCGGCCGCTGCTGTATCGACGGTATTGCAGAGAACTTGATAATCCAGTTTGGTTCCCGGAAGAAGATGCGTGAGATGATCCGCCAATTCCGGGTCCATTGCATCCGTATAAACCGCGGCAGTGGTAATCATCCCTTTTTCCGCAGAGAAACAAAACTCACAGCAGCCCCAATTAAAACGGGTTTCCGTACTGAGTCCGAATTCCGGTGTCTCACCGCAGCGCCATTCCCAAGAGGCATATTTTTGATATAACGCGGTCAGCGCCTCGGGCAGCGGCTGCTCCGGCCCGGCACAGCTGTAAACCTCCTGCGGCAGCGGTACGCCGTATTCTTGTTCAAAAGAAGATAAAAGGGCCTGGGACATACTGTCCGGGGTGATTGCGGGATTCAGCGTAATGAGGTTTACCACGCGGGAGCGAACGGATTGGACGCCCTTTGCCTGCATTTTTGCAGAAGAAACATGAAGATACCGCGCCATTTTACCGGCATCCGTATCAAGCAGCAGCGTGCCGTGCTGCAGTCCGGTATTCTTTACGAAGCGGAACGCATTGCCGGAAAACTTCCGGCCGTCTTTCGTTGTGATATCATTCCGGCCGGTGAATTCTGCTTCGATCCCAAGCGCTTTCACAGCTTCCAGTATGACCTTCAGCTGCCGCTCAAGACAGTAAAGTCCGGAGGAAGCGATAAATGTATAGCACATGTTACCAAGATCGTGGAATACCGCGCCGCCGCCGGAGGGCCTACGGGCGAGCTTGCCACCGTCGGCTTCCAAGGCTGAAAGATGGCATTCCTTCCAAGCATTCTGCGTTTTGCCGATTACCACTGTATTTTGGTTCTGCCACAGGTATAATATGACGGTATTGTCCGCAATGGTATCAAACAGATACTCTTCAAGCGCCAGATTGAACCAGGGATCGCGGCAATCGGAACGCACGGTCCGCAGGGTTATTTTTTTGTCTGTATTTATCATAAATTATATCCTTTCTGCGGTTACACGCAGTTTCTGTGCCAGAGGCAGCAGCGCCATCCCGATGATCACGCCGGAAGCGCCTTGGATCAAATTGAACGGCAGCCCGCTGACCGCCGCGGTAAAAGAATAGAGAAACCATTCATAGAAAAAGTAACCGGCAGCCATGAACAGCTCACACAGCAAAAAAATCAGTGCGTAAAATGCCAACTTTCCGGCAGACGGCTTCTTTTCGGCAGGTCTGCTGATGCTGTATTGGTTACGCTTCAGCACAAATCCGGCAGTGAGTCCCACCAAGAATTTGATCACAAAGGTCGCCGGCATATAAACAACATATCCGGCTAAAAGATCTGCCAGCATAGATCCGATTCCCGCAGGAACCGCGGCAAAGGGTCCTAAAACCGCGGCAGACAGAAAGATCAGTGCATCACCGAGGTGAATATAGCCAAAAGCAAGGGGGATTTTCAGATAGGCCGTGGTAATTGCAACCGCCGCAGCAAGCATTCCTGCCAACACCAATCGAATCGTTCCTGTCTTTTTCCTTTTTGTCTCTTCATGCATCTTCGTGTGCCCTCCCTTTTACAGCCGCGCAGCCGCGGATCGGCATTTATACTACACCATTTTTCCCTTGCTTTCAATCTCAATTTCTTGACAAACACAATGGTGTTTGTTATCATTGCACGATGGACCTGCTTGTAGGCACGCGGAATGTGCGCATGTCCGCGGCAGCAAAATGCAGCAGGATCACATCACATATTTTGATAAATTCATATCATGGAGGGCATCTGATGGATATGGCGGAAACTGGTGAAAATCCAAAGGTATTGGTCGTAATGGGGAGCGATTCCGATTATAATGTGATGAAAGATTGCCTCCTGCTTTTGAAAAGATTCGGTATTAGATATGATTGTGTGATTTGTTCTGCGCACAGAACACCCGAGAAGGCGCACACGCTTGCCAAATGCATATCAAAACGGCTATGCCTGCCTGATCGGAGCAGCCGGAAAAGCGGCACATCTGCCCGGCGTTCTGGCTGCATATACGATTTTACCGGTAATCGGCGTACCGATCAAAAGCGATGCGCTTGACGGCATAGACGCGCTGCTGTCCATTGCCCAAATGCCCCCGGGAATTCCTGTGGCTACGGTAGCGATTAACGGCGCTGTGAATGCGGCTGTTTTGGCTGCGGAGATTCTGGCTGTCCGACATACGGGGATTGCGGACAAACTGTTTGCGTATAAACGGGAAATGGCGGAAAAGGTAGAGCGGAAAGACGCTGATTTACAGGAAAAAATAAAGACTCTTTGAACAGACTTCAGAAGGAGCGAGAGCATATATGGCAAATTATAAGGATGCAGGGGTGGACGTGGAAGCCGGATACGAGGCGGTCCGCCTGATGAAGGAACATGTGAGCAGGACCTATCGAGCAGAGGTGCTTTCCGGGTTAGGCGGGTTTGGTTCCCTGTTTCAATTGGATCTGGGAAAATTTCAAAATCCCGTGCTGGTGTCCGGAACAGACGGCGTAGGAACAAAACTGAAGATTGCATTTATTATGGATCAGGTTTCTTCCGTGGGAATCGACTGCGTTGCAATGTGTGTCAACGACATCATCTGCTGCGGCGCGAGACCGCTGTTTTTTCTGGATTATATTGCGGTGGGGCGGAATGAACCCCAGAAAATCGCAGATATTGTAAAGGGCGTGGCCGAGGGCTGCTGTCAGGCGGGCTGTGCGCTGGTCGGAGGGGAAACAGCGGAAATGCCGGGCTTTTACAGTATGGATGAGTTTGATATCGCCGGCTTTGCAGTGGGGGCCGTTTCTAAGGACAAGCTGATTAACGGCGCGGAGATCAAGCCGGGGGATGTATTGATCGGTCTTCCTTCCTCCGGTCTGCACAGCAACGGATTCTCCTTGATCAGAAAGATTTTTAATCCGTCTGCCGAACGTCTGAGCGGCTTTGTAAACGCTCTGGGCTGCACGGTGGGGGAAGAGCTGCTGCGTCCGACGAGAATTTATGTGAAAACAGTGCTGGATCTGATGGGGAAGTTTCATGTCAAAGGCATTTCTCACATAACGGGCGGCGGATTTTTTGAAAATATTCCGCGTATGGGCGGCCCGGAGCTTTGCTATGTCATTGAGAAAGGCTCCTGGAATGTTCTCCCGATTTTCGGGTTGACTGAAAAAATGGGGCATGTTGAGGAAATCGACATGTATAATACGTTTAATATGGGAATCGGCATGGTTTTAGCGGTTGATTCCGCGGAGGCGGATCGTATGATCCAGTATTTGAGCGAAAAAGGCGAAATCGCTTATATGATCGGCCATGTTGCGGACAGGCTGCCCGAGGGCGGACTGAAAAAAGGAAATCTATCTATATGCTAAGAAATCACGAAGAATTCAAACTGGGTGTTTTGGTTTCCGGCGGCGGTTCTAATCTTCAGGCGATAATTGATCGGATTGAAGACGGCTATCTCGTGGGCTGCAGAATCGTCAGTGTTGTTTCGAGCCGGCCGGAGGCTTACGCATTGGAGCGGGCGGCAAAGCATGGAATTGCCCATACCTGTATTGCCCGAAAATCCTTTGACTCACAGGAGGCCTATGATTGTGCGCTGCTCGGACATTTTCAGGACTGCGGTGCGGACCTGATCGTACTTGCAGGGTTCCTGACAATTTTAGGTGAAACCTTTACGAAATTTTATCAGGGACGGATCATCAACGTGCATCCGTCCTTGATTCCGTCTTTTTGCGGAAAAGGCTATTATGGACTGAAGCCCCATGTGGCTGCGCTGCAGTACGGTGTTAAGATTACGGGGGCGACCGTTCATTTTGTAGAGCCGGAAGTGGATGCGGGACCGATTATTCTGCAGAAGGCAGTGGAGATCCGGGACGGAGATACGCCGGAGATCTTGCAGCGTCGCGTGATGGAAGAAGCGGAATGGAGAATTCTGCCCCAGGCTATCCGGCTCTTGAGAGACCGTTTTTTCGATTCGAAGCGTGAATTGTAATTTCACGCGGAAGTTTATTCTTTCCGGTTCAGATAACCGGAATTTCGGCAAAGCTAAAACCAACCAAATTTCCAAATTGCGAAAGGATAGAGATTATTATGATAAAAAGAGCGCTGATTAGTGTATCGGACAAAACAGGAATTGTAGAATTTGCCGGAGAACTGGCAAAGAGAGGCGTCACGATCATATCGACCGGAGGCACACATAAAACGCTGGAGGCAGCGGGAATTCCGGTGACCGGTATCTCGGAGGTGACAGGCTTTCCGGAATGTCTGGACGGCCGGGTGAAAACATTGCATCCGAAGATTCACGGCGGCCTGCTCTCAGTACGGAGCAATCCTGCCCATATGCAGCAGATTGCAGATTTGGGAATAGAAACCATTGATATGGTGGTGGTCAATTTATATCCCTTTAAAAAGACGATTGAGAAGCCGGATGTCACACTGGAAGAGGCAATTGAGAACATTGATATCGGGGGGCCCTCTATGCTGCGGTCCGCCGCAAAAAATTATGCCGGGGTTGTTGTTTTAACCGATCCGGCAGATTATGCGTGCGTACTGAAGGAATGGGATGAAATCGGCGACGTAACGTATGACACGCGGTTTCGCCTTGCAGCCAAAGTTTACACCCATACAAGCTACTATGATGCGATGATTGCCCGCTATATGAATCGGGTGCGCGGAGATGATTCTTTCCATAATATTATGACGCTGCCTTTTGAAAAGGTGCAGGAAATGCGCTATGGCGAAAATCCGCATCAAAAGGCGGCATTTTATAAAGAAACCAGCGTGCCTGCCGGTACATTGCCTGCTGCAAAGCAGCTGCATGGCAAAGAACTGTCTTATAATAATATCAACGATGCCAACGGCGCACTGGATTTGCTGCGGGAGTTTGATCCGGAAAAGGGCTGTGCGGTGGTGGCAGTGAAGCATGCCAATCCGTGCGGTGTAGGCTTGGGAGACTCTGTATACGAGGCATATATGAACGCGTATGAAGCAGATCCGGTTTCGATCTTCGGGGGGATTGTGGCTTCTAATCATGAGATCGATCTGGCTACTGCCCGAGAAATCAGCAAGATTTTTTTGGAGATTGTCATCGCACCGTCGTTTACGCAAGAAGCGCTTGACGTGATTGCCGCGAAAAAGAATATTCGCATATTGGAGTTGCCGGACATTTCCGCAAAGCTGCCGGACGACACACTGGATATGAAAAAGGTCGCGGGCGGAATTCTGGTACAGCAGTATAATGCCTCTGTATTCTGCGGGGCAGACAGGCGGGACGCAGAGACGGAAAGCGAAATGAAAAAATTGCTTGCGGAAAATGAAATGCAGATTGTGACGGAGCGAATTCCCACAGCGGCGGAGCTTCGGGACATGCTGTTTGGCATGAAGGTCGTAAAGCATGTAAAATCAAATGGAATTGCAGTTGTAAAAGGCCGCCGTACAATCGGCATCGGCCCGGGCCAGACCAATCGGATCGGTGCGGCAATGATCGCTTTTCAAGCCGGCGGAGAACAGACGAAAGGAGCTGTTATGGCTTCTGATGCATTTTTTCCTTTTGACGACTGTGTAGAGGCTGCTGCCGCAGCAGGAATTACGGCAATTATCCAGCCCGGGGGATCTAAAAATGATCCGGCCTCTATTGAAGCGTGCAACCGATGCGGAATTGCAATGGTCTTCACGGGGATGCGGCATTTTAAACATTAAGCGACAGGAAGGACGGATCGGAAGATAGC
>USLW01000107.1 GCA_900555605.1 uncultured Clostridium sp.
GTCGGAGCCTCTACCGGAGCTTCTGCCGCAATATACGATACCTTATAGAAAATATTATCATCTCCGGGTTCCGTCCAATCAGAAGATACCTTCGGATTTTCATTAAAATAGCAGGTCACGCCTTCCGGCGCCGCATTGCTACACCAAGGCAGATAGTCGTATTGCGTATTTCTCATTCTGACCAAATAGGTTCCGGCGCCGTAATCCTTGCTAAAAGGAAACGCCGCGCCGGCACCGTCGGCAATACTGACATTCTCTATCTTTTCCAGTACAGTGCCTGCAACGGTCGTTGCGTAGTCGGTATCCCACCGAAACAGCTCCACGCACATCACTGCAGTAGGCGTCAGGTCGATCTGAAATGCCTTCATAACCTTTCCTTCCGGCACGGTAAACTGCACGCCTCCGGTATTGGATCCGCCTACATTTGTCCGCACACGCTGGGACCCATTGTCTGTCCAAAGCCTGATCGTCTCTTGGCCTTCTTCCGCTCCTGAGAGCACCGGCACAGCCATGCCGCACATGATCAGGATCACCAGGATCCATATAAAACCTCTGCTCTTATTCATTTTGTTTCTCCTCCTATTATGAAAAAATTTGCGGCGGCCATACGTATACAGTTCAGGCTGTTATCCATTTACCGCCGGCTTTCATCAATACGCTTTTATTACAACATTGTCGAGCCTTGTAGTGCCCATATGCGCAAAAAATTTAAAATGGGATCCGTCCGTGGTATTGATCAGATTCTGGCCTGACCAAATTTCCGTTCCGGCCGCATCCTTGCAAACAATTTGGTCGGAGGTAATTTCTACCTGTAAAAACAGCTGCGGACCGCCGTCCGTTGTAATATAATAATAAATCCGATCTTCATTGGTCACGATCACGATCAGCTCACGCATTTCCGAAAAATCGGCCGGCATCGTTACCTGGGCGGCTCCGCCGGGCCAGCATTCGGTTCCCGGATGAATTGTGGCTGTATTATTTTCTGTAAACGCAACCCAGAACCCGTCTTCGCCGTGATCCGGTATTTTTCCGACGAAATCCTCTACAAAGCAGCCGACAACCGTGGCGTACCATCTTGTCTTGTCCTGATCGTCTTCACGAAAACGGGCTTGCAGGTCTACATGCAGCTCGTATTGCTCCGCGTCTGTTGTATAGCAGAAAACATCAGGACCGTATGTCGTCCAGGCATTAATAAAGGCGCCGTTTTCATCTACCGGCATGTTCAGCACGCCGTCAATTACCCGCACCTTATCGTCTCTTGCAATAGCAGCCCCGCCATTGTCCCATTTTCCGCTTTCAAAATCGTCGGAAAATAAAATTTCCACACCGGCCATATCATCCGGCAGCGGTTTTCCCTTCTGCTCAGCAGTTAACGGCGGATGTCCCGTCTCCGTTGCTGTCGGAGGGGGCTGTGTACCAGTCCCAGGCGTTTCCGTCCCCGGCTGTATGCTTGTCTCAGATCCGCTCCCTGCAGTTGATCCTGGCGCCGCAGTTTCTGCCGGTTTGGGATCCGCCGAGCTGCATCCGACCAGCGCTGCCAGCGTCAATAAAACGCAGATATACAGGCAGAGCCCTCTTTTTGTGTTTCCTGCAGCAAATAATTTTTTCATATGCCTCATACAAACCTCCGTTCTGCCGCTCTGTCGCGGCGATATTTGTTACATTTACAGCAATATCTGCTGATCCCGGCAAAATTTTTTACTTTCAATATAATCGGATATAAACGACTCCTATTCAAAATAATGCAGATATATAAACTTTTGTTTGAATTATTATAATATATTTACAAATTTATAATATATTCCGCAAAATGCAATGTCAAGTTCTTTTTATTTCTGATTTTCACAGAAAAACCTGCGTCACGGGTCGGTAAACGCAGGTCTTTCAAATGAATTTGCATTTTTATCCGGAGGACTTTCCACGGCTACCTCAGCGACAGCAGCTCGTCTTCAGACATCCATTCAACAGTAACCCCTGTGTAATAATGTTTCAAGATTTCTGTATAATCTGCGCCTGCAGCTGCCATGGCGGCCGCTCCCCATTGACTCATGCCAATGCCGTGCCCATATCCCAGTGTCACAAGCAGAATCGTGCCGTCCTCCAGTTTCCGGAACATAATATTTGTAGAACGTAAATTTAAAATCGACCGGACAGCGATTCCGGCAAATGTACGATCCCCGATTTTCATCTCTATAATGCGGCCGGCTTCCGAACGCCGGATATCCCGGATACTCTTATACAGCTCGTCCGCAGAAACAGAAAGGTCGTATCCTTTTGCCCGGAACTTTGAGAGCAGTTCCTCCGGCGTGTAGACAAAGGTATCGCAGTATTGATCAAACAGTCCCTCTCCGGGACTCAAAACGCTCTGCAGATAGTCATATTGGCATCCGGCCCACACATCTCCGATATCTTCCGTACGTCCGCTGCCACTGTGCGAAAAGTACAGTGCATTAATAATTTTACCCTGATATGTCGCAACAATGCCTTTTGTACTCTCAACCGCTTCTTTCAGCTTATTGTAATAATCAATCCCTTTCTGCTTTTCCGCGCCGGTATAGGTCTTTAGAATACTCCGCGGATCCTTCCATGCCTGACAATGGGTATGATCTGTACAAACAATCGCGCCGTCTTTATGGGTATCCGTATCTCCGATCCGATGGAGCGTATAGCTTCGGGCCGCCACCGCCTGTGCCTTTAGCGCCTCAATATCTACATATAAATACATTTCTGCGCACACTACACCCATTATGTATTCTTCCAAATACATTTCCTGCGTCGTATCCGTTTCCGTATTATAAACCTTTACCCGCAGACTTTCCGTATCGCTCAGGTCCAGCCCGCTTACAACGCCGGCCTCAAATTCCGGCCAATCCCCGTTTAAAATTTGATCTGCAAGACCGCCGGAGACTGTCTCAGAGGCAATTCGTTCATTCATACCTAATGCTGCCTGTATTTTTTCAAATACGGTCAGTTCCCGGGCATCTGACGGCTTGTCCGCTAAAACGCCGTATGCGCCTGACCCGCTCATCATAAAAATCAAAAACGCGGATAATGTAAATAACGGAATCAATTTCGAAACAAAAAAATTTTTCATCTCTGCCACCTTCCTTTAACCGTACCGCATTTTTCAAATATCTGCAAAAGCTTGTCCCATCTGCGGTCCGGTCTTGATTTTTAGCGTACACTCGTACATATGTAAATATATCCACCATCTGTCCGAAATATACCAAATCTGCGGAGACGACATTTGACGAATCGTGACGAGAGAAATCAACAGCCTGTGGATAACTCTATTGAGAAAATATAAAAAAAGCCTATTTTCATAGGCTTTTTATGTTTATCCACAATTTCACAGAAAACCTGTGGATAACTTTTTATTCAATTTTTCTTCGATAATATAAAGAAAAAATATCAACCCTAAAATTTTAGGCTGATATCCATAGACTTAACGGAATGGGTGATTCTTCCAATGGAAATGATATCTACACCCGTTTGAGCAATTTTTACAATCCGCTCCTCTGTGACATCGCCGGAAGCCTCAGTCAGCGCTTTTCCCGCCACGATTTTGACAGCCTCTGCCATCATCTCTTCGCTCATATTATCAAACATAATGATGTCCGCTTTTGCCGCCACAGCTTCCCGGACCATGTCCAAGGTCTCTGTCTCCACCTCGATTTTCACAGTATGCGGAACCTTCGCGCGTACCCGCGTCACCGCAGATAAAATGCCTCCCGCTGCTGCGATATGGTTGTCCTTCAGCATCACGCCGTCTGATAAGCAGAATCGGTGATTCTGACCGCCTCCGACCCGGACCGCATATTTTTCCAGATAGCGAAGTCCCGGGGTAGTTTTTCTTGTGTCCGCCACACTGACCGGGTATTCCTGAACCAATGAAGCAAAAACATGTGTTCTTGTAGCAATTCCGGAAAGCCGCTGAAGGAGATTCAGCGCTGTCCGTTCTCCCTTGAGGATCGCTGCAGTCGGTCCTTCAATCCATGCAATCACATCTCCCTTTTTTACTTTTGTTCCATCCGGGCATAAAACCTCAAGCCGGACACGCGGGTCAAGCAGGGCAAAGGTCTCCTCTGCCACAGGCATCCCCGCAATGATCCCCTCTTCTTTTGCAAGAAATTTTGCCTTTGACATGCTGTCTGGATCAATCACAGAATCTGTTGTAATATCGCCGAAGGGCATGTCCTCCTCCAATGCGCCTATCAAAATCCGATCCATCAGCTTTTTATCTAACATCATATTTCTCCTTATCTGCTACAATATGCTTTTTCCAATTCAGATCGTCGGTCTCCGGAAAATCCGCTCTGAAATGGGCGCCCCTGCTCTCCTCGCGTTTCAGCGCGGACCGAATAATAATCTCCGCCAGAAGTACGTCGTTCTGTATGATAAAATCCTGCACCGTATTATTAACCATACCCTCCATGTCAGCCTTCAGCCCCTGTACAAAATCCAAAGCTTCCAGTAATCCATCTTTTGTTCTGACAATACCGACTAACTGCGTCATCTTTTTTTTCAGCTCCAGCGCAGCCTGAGCGGAGTCAAACAGCCTTCCTGCACATTCCGCATATTCGGCGCCGACAAACCGCGGCATCTCCCGCACACCCTCCTTGGATAGGATCTCATCTGCATGACTCCCGATTCTGCGTCCGAATACCAGGCCCTCTAAAAGCGAATTGCTTGCAAGCCTGTTGGCGCCATGGATTCCGTTGCAGGCAGACTCTCCGCAGGCATAGAAGCGCTGAATCCCCGTATCTCCGTATAATCCGGTCTTGATCCCACCCATACAGTAATGCTCCGCGGGCGCTACGGGAATATAGTCTTTGGAAATATCAATGCCGTAATTCAGGCAGGTATGGAAAATTGTCGGAAAGCGCTGCTCAAGATAATCCCGATCCTTATGGGTAATGTCAAGATATACATGATCTTCTCCGGTCCTCTTCATTTCTTTAAAAATGCAGCGCGATACAACATCCCGAGGTGCCAGCTCAGCCAGCTCATGATATCCGGGCATGAAGCGTTCTCCGGAACCATTGCGCAGCACCGCGCCTTCTCCTCTAACCGCCTCTGAAATCAGAAAGCTTCTGTTCTCAGGATGATATAGCACCGTCGGATGGAACTGGATAAATTCCATATCCGTTAATGCGCCGCCGGCCCGGAAGGTAAATGCCGCACCGTCTCCCGTTGCAACCTCCGGATTTGTCGTATGGTCGTACAGCTGACCGTAGCCGCCGGACGCGCAAATGACCAACCCCGCATAATACGCTTTATATTCGCGTTTCGCCTCATCATATGCAATAACGCCGTAGCACACCCCGTCTCTTGTCAGCAAATCCAGCGCCCAGGTCCGTTCAATAATCTTCACATTCTTCCGCTGCATGACATTATGAATCAGCTTATCGCAAACCTCTTTGCCGGTCGCATCCCCTGCGTGGATAATTCTGTTTTTACTATGCGCGGCCTCACGGGTAAGCGCAAGCTTATTGCCGTCATTCTTGTCAAATTGAACGCCGAAATCACAAATCCGGCTGATATTATCCGCAGCCTCGTGAACAAGCACGCTTACACTGTCCTCATCACAAAGTCCGGCACCTGCATATAATGTATCACGCATATGCATTTCCGGCGAATCGTTTTTGTCCAGAGAAACCGCGATGCCCCCCTGTGCAAGCACAGAGTTGCTGATCTCAACCTCTTCCTTTGTAATAATCGCAATATTCACATGCTCTCCGAGCTCCAGGGCTGTATAAACACCCGCAATTCCGCTGCCGATAATCAGTACATCGGTATAGCTCTTTTCCATCTGTTCCGTATCAAAATCAACTAAATACCGTTTCATATCTACCCACATACCCTCGCAATCCGCCTGTATATTCTCTCATTCTACTATTTTACTTTGCCAGTTCCATCATCCGCTGAAGCGCGGTCCTTGCCTTTTCCATAATATCGGCAGGAAGCGTCATTTCGTATTCCCCTGTCAGCAGGCATCTTCTTACGCTTTCCAATGTCGTCATCTTCATATTCGGACAAACCAGTCCCGGGGTCATCAGGTAAAATGTTTTTTCCGGAAAATCCCGTTCAAGCGGATACAAAACGCCCATTTCCGTACCGATAATAAATTTCTGTTTTTCTGAAGCCGCAGCATAATCGATAATTCCTTTCGTACTGCCGACATAATCAGCAAGCGCGACAACCTCCCCCGGACATTCCGGATGAATTAATAATTCAGCATCCGGATGCGCCTCTTTTGCCTTCAGAACCTCTTCTTTTGTGATTCTGTGATGCGTCGGACAAAAGCCCCGCCACAAAATCACTTCCTTCTCAGGGCACTGCGCCGCCACATAGGAACCGAGATTCTGGTCCGGTGCAAAAATGATTTTTTTCTCCGGCATACGGCTGACAACTTTCAGCGCGTTTGATGAAGTAACAATGACATCAGACTCTGCTTTTACTGCCGCTGAAGAATTAATATAAGTGACCACGGCAGCATCCGGATGCTGCCGCTTCAGCGCACGCAGACCTTCATCGGGCAGCCTGCCAGTCGTTCAGGCAGCAAAACACGTTTCTCCGGAGATAGTATTTTTGCACTTTCAGCCATAAAACCCACGCCGCAAAACACAATCGTTTGATGGCTTTGTCCCGCACAATATTTACTTAACGCAAAGGAATCGCCGACAATGTCCGCAATCTCCTGAATTTCACCTATCTGATACGTATGCGCAACAATCACGGCATCCTGCTCCTTTTTCAGCCGTGCGATTTCATCGCATATCTCTTTCCGTTTTTCATCAGACATCTCTGCAGCCATATCTTTGCCTCCTTTATAAACGGCTTAATCGTTAGTATATCACCATTCAGAATGGTAATCAATCTCAAGAAGCGTAAATACCTTTCAAACGGAGGGAAAAAGACAGCAGAAAAGAAGAACGGGGAAAAAG
>USLW01000108.1 GCA_900555605.1 uncultured Clostridium sp.
GCGCTGCGGAGGCCACACCGGCAGAAGCGGTACCGCCGGCTTCTTATCAGCAGCAGCAAATTCCGCAGCAGCCCTTTGCACCGTATCAGCCGCAGCAGTATCAATCCCAGTATCAGCCCCAATACCAATCCCCCTACCAGGTTCCGTATCAGCCGCGGTACCAGCCTGTTTATCCGGCATATCAGCAAAGCCCCATGCCCTATCAGTACGGATACCCGGCTGCGATGGTGCCTGGATATATGCCCAAACCCAAGGCGACTGTGGAAAAGCGCAATAAATATTTTATTCCCGCGTTTATTTTCGGTCTGATCGCAGTGGTCTTTTTTATTCTCAATCTGATCGAACGGATCAACTACCTTTCCACACTGCCGTCTGGCGACTATCCTTGGGAAAAGATCAAGGCGCAGGACCTGCTCCATCAGGGCTTATACGCCGTCTTCGGAACAATCTTTCTCATTCTGATGATCATCGCGTTTTTCAAGGGACTTTCCATGACAAAGCTGCCCGTGATTCTGATGGCGCTATGTTTTACGCTGTCCTTCAGCGAGCTGTACCTGCTGCTTTACGGAGAAATTGAAACCTTTACGCAAACATGGGAAACCTACTATTCATTCACCCACACCATGTTCTATACCATTTTACTTTCTCTGCTGCCCATCCTGGCGGCTGTCTTCTATACGATTACCGCCTCAGGCGTCAAAGCGGCCAAAACGCCGGCGCTTATCTCAATTTCTATGCTGCTGATGGTTTCCGTCCCGCCTGCCCTGATGGTAATCGAAAGCCGGCTATCCGGCAAACTGGGATTTTTCAGCCCCACATTTTTCCATAACGCAGCCCCCTGTTTCTTCTTCCTCTCCCTGCTTTTCCTCACACTGTCCGTCAAATGCAAAGCACCGGAAGCGAAAGCGGAACAAAAAGCCGAGGCAATCCAAAATTAAACTGATCTTCAAAGTTTATTGATTCGCCGCCCGTACCAAATCGGGCGGCTGAAATTCTGCCCCGAATAGCCATCGTCTCCCCGTGTCAAGATAAAACTAAAAAACAGGAGATTTTTATGTAAACCTTTTGCGTCTGTGCAATATTTTCGCAAAACAAGTCTTTCTTTCACGGATTTTATAGTTATAACCGCAAACCTTTTCTGATGCCTGATTTTCCCCTATGAATCGCTTACACAAAAACGGCGCTTAACATTTTACCGTCAAACGCCGTCCATCGTTATTATCGTTTGTATCGTTGCGGAAATCGTTATGATATGCCAGTTATGCCTGTATTCAAAAGTTCATCACATTTTCAAGAACACCGCCGATGTCGTTGTCAGCGAAAACAAATGTCATAATTTCGTCGATAATACTTTGAAAAATGTCAAGTTTAATGCATCGACAAAAGTCATAATCTCAAGTATAATATTTTTATCCAAGCGCAAACAAGGTATGCAAGATGATTCAAGAAAAGAGAGCGATTAAAATATTTGATAAATAATATACATTTGTTTAAAAATGATTCGTTTGGAGGTGAGATAATGATAATCAGCGCAAGTCGCAGAACAGACATTCCGTCCTATTACTCGGAATGGTTCTTCAAGAGACTTAAAGACGGTTATGCCTATGTCCGCAATCCAATGAACCCTCATCGGATCAGCGAGGTATCATTATCTCCCGACGTAGTGGATGGAATTGTTTTCTGGACAAAGAACCCGACCCCTATGCTGAGTCGTTTGGATGAGCTGCGGGACTATACATACTACTTCCAGTTCACGCTGACCCCGTATGGAACTGATGTGGAGAAAAACATCCCATCGAAAAATGACATTATCATACCGACATTCCAAAAGCTCTCTTCACTGATCGGTAAGGAGCGAGTGGTATGGCGGTATGATCCGATACTGCTTAACGATAAGTATACATTGCAGTATCATATGAAATACTTCCGGATTCTTTGCGACAGACTTGCGGATTACACTGAGAAATGCACCATAAGCTTCCTTGACCTATATAAGAACATTCAACGCAGCATTTCTCCTCTTGGTATTCGTCCGCCGACTTCTCAACAAGCAGAAGAGTTGGCGGGTTGTTTCAGCGAAATTGCGAAAGAATACGGTATCTACATAGACACCTGTACCGAAGATATTGAACTTAGCAAATATGGCGTTGGACATGCCAGTTGTATAGATCGGCGCCGTTTGGAGCGTATCGGAACCTACAAGCTTAATGTCGAAAAAGATAAAAACCAGCGTGCCGCGTGCGGCTGCATTACCAGTATTGATCTTGGTGCTTATAACACCTGCAGGAACGGTTGCGTTTACTGCTATGCGAACTTCAATCAGTCGCTTGTGGGGCGTTGTTGTGGTAAGCATGATCCATCCTCTCCTTTGCTTTACGGTGAGGTATCTGCAGATGACATTATCAAACCGAGAGAGATGAAGTCCTTTCGAGATGGTCAGATGAATTTATTTGGATAGGGAGACTAAAATGGCAAAAGTAATTCTGATCTGCGGAAAGATTTGCAGCGGAAAAAGTACATATGCGGAGCAGATGCGAGTTAAGAATCACGCAGCGCTGCTCTCTGTTGATGAAATAACCCTTGCGTTGTTCGGTCAGCATTGTGGCGATAAGCACGATGATTATGTAGAAAGAACGCAGAACTACTTGTTCGGCAAGTCATTGGAGCTCATCGAATCCGGAATCAACGTGGTTCTTGATTGGGGCTTCTGGATGAAAAAAGAACGGGATTATGCCCGCGCGTTCTATAAGAGCAGAAATATAGCGTGTGAATTCCATTACATTGACATCAGCGATGCTACTTGGAAGGCACGCCTGCAGAAAAGAAATAATGCGGTTCTGACAGAAGAAACCAATGCCTATTATGTTGATAATAACCTTGCAGCTAAATTTGGTTCTCTATTTGAGAAACCGAGTAAGGGCGAAATCGACGTGTGGGTTGCGCAATAAGGGCAAGTGTCCGGGAGGATACCTCAGATGAAATTCATAACAAAAGAACCAATAAACAAGGGCTGGTCCAGTGATAAGAAATACTGTGTTACCGATGAGAACGGCACACAATATCTTCTGCGCGTTTCCGATATTGCGCAGCACGACACGAAGCAGGCTGCATTCAATATGATGAAGCAGGCTGCCTCCTTTGGCGTTCCGATGTGCAAACCAATCGAGTTTGGAACCTGCGAGGATGGCGTCTATTCCATCCAGAGCTGGATTGACGGCGTGGATGCGGAGGAAGTAATGTCCACATTCTCGGATACCGAGCAGTATGTGTACGGTCTGGAGGCCGGTCGCATCCTACGAAAGATCCACTTCATACCGGCTCCAGAGGCTCAGGAGGACTGGGAGAGCCGGTTTAATCGGAAGATGGACATAAAGATACAGAAATACGGTGAATGCCCCATCAAGTATGAGAACGGACAGGCATTCATTGACTACATAAACGAGAACCGCCATTTGCTGAGAGGCAGACCTCAGGTATATCAGCACGGCGATTACCATATCGGCAACATGATGATAGACCGCAACGGAAAACTGCACATCATTGATTTCAACCGCAATGATTCCGGTGATCCGTGGGAGGAATTCAACCGCATCGTTTGGTGCGCCCAGAAATCCCCTCTCTTTGCATCCGGTATGGTGAATGGATACTTTGACGGCGATGTGCCGCTGGAGTTCTGGAAACTCCTCGCCCTCTATATTTCGAGCAATACGCTCTCATCAGTGTACTGGGCCATTCCGTTCGGTCAGGGCGAGGTGGATACCATGCTGAACCAGGCTAAGGAAGTACTGAGCTGGTACGATAATATGCGTAATCCCATACCGACTTGGTATTGCAAGGGTTATTACCTACAGTATGTTGATGGAATACCTTTTAAGTTGAAAAGCGCCTTTGATTTCAGCTTTCTGAGTAAGTATGGCACGGTATTCAAAGTCTATGACGATCAGGATTCCGGTAACATTTGTTTCGGAACCGAAAAGGATGGTCAGCGTTATTTCGTAAAGTTTGCCGGCGCACCTACCGAACAGTATAACGGAGATCCCAGGGACGCGATTGCCAGACTGAAAGCAACTTTGCCAATATACAGCGAGCTGCAACATCGTAATTTAATTAAGTTTGTGAAAACCGAAGAGATCGGCGGCGGATTTGCAATGGTGTTCAAATGGGTTGAGGGAGATTGTATGGGAAGAATGTACCCGGCTGCTCATCGCAGATTTATGCAGCTTCCTATCGAGGATAGGCTGACTGTGTTCCGTGACATACTGAGTTTTTTTGAGTATGTGGCATCGCAGAGCTGTGTGGCCATTGACTTTTATGATGGCAGCATTATGTATGACTTCAAGAACGGAAAGACGACGATCTGCGACATCGACTTCTTCCGTAAGCAACCTTGCACCAACGATATGGGACGTATGTGGGGAAGCTCTCGCTTCCAGTCTCCGGAAGAATTCCAGCTTGGAGCAGTCATTGACGAAATAACGAATGTTTACACGGTCGGCGCCACAGCCTTTGCCCTCTTTGGAGGGTATAACCGTACACGGGATAACTGGCAGCTCAATGATAAACTTTTTAAGGTTGTTACAAAAGCTGTAAGCGATGATAGAGAGCAAAGACAGCAATCTATCAGACAGCTCAGAGAAGAATGGGAGGCTGCGCTGTAATGGAAGCGATTGCATATTGCGGACTCGTGTGCTGCGTGTATTCCGAGAATCAAGATTGTATGGGATGTCAGGACGGAGGAGACATATTCCGATTTGGTTGACGCCGAATATTTGAAAAAATTACACTTGAAAGAACGATGGAGATTGCGCACCGCTGGCTTAATAACATTCTTGTTGCCAAGGACGGCAATAAAGTAATTGGGTTTGTTGGTTACGGCGCATATCGCGATAATTCCCTTCCTGAATACGGCGAGATATATGCAATTTATATGCTGGAAGCTTATTACGGTAAAAAGATCGGTTATGAGCTTTTGAATGCGGCTTTTGAAAAGCTTGCGGATTATAAAAAGATAGCGGTTTGGGTACTGAAAGGAAATGAGAGAGCAATCCGCTTTTATGAAAGATGCGGATTTCGATTTGATGGTGTAGAAGCTGAAATAATGCTTGATACACCAAACACAAAACTTCGTATGATCTATGAAAGGAACTAACATGATGGCCAAGCTAATCGAAACTTACATTGAGGAAAACTTATCCGGCGAAATGAGACAAACCGCCTTGGATTTAGTTGAGTATCTGAAAGCAAACGGGTTGACCTTCTATAAGGATACCTGTGATTGCTGGAAAGATAAGATCTACTACTGGGTAAAGCGCAGCGATGAATGCGTGTGTTTCATTGCAATAAAAGATCCCGATGAACCGAACAACCTTTGGACTATATGGTCTGATGACAGTTCTTCCTACGAAGACTCTGCTATGCGTGACGAAATCAAAGAAGTTGGCTGGCGGCATGTCGATCATTGCGGAAGCTGTGGTTCCTGCGGCGGAGGCAAAGAGAAAGTCATTTTTGGAAAGAGCTTTCCGCGAGTATGCGGATGCACGTTCAGAATTGATAATGCTGTACTGGAAGACTTGCCGTTCCTCAAGACGATGGTTAGTTTACGCGTCAAAGAACTATTGATGAATGATACAATAAACCACTAAAACAGAAAACCCTGCTCGATACCTGTCTTGAGAAGCACGCCATTTCACAGGCGCAATATGAAAAAAGTCTCGGAAATCTCCGAGATAAAATGGGTATGCACGGTGTAAATTGAAAGATTTTATTACAGGGCGGTAAACTTAATGCAGAACTACAGAAACGGAAAATGGGCCAACCAAATAATCTCTATGCAGCATCCCGATGGAAGTTGGGGGTGCTTTCATACCCTGCGCGGAAATCGTGATACTCCGATGACAACAGAGATGGCGCTTCTCCGTCTGGAGTTGCTTGGCTATACTGCAGAAGATACGTGCATTAAAAATGCCATTGCTCACATGGAGACGCTCTTACATACAGGCGAACCGCCCGAAGGTAAAGAAAAAAAGAGTGATTTTGAAACCTTCGCCGATCTCATTGTTGCAACGAGGATCCGTAGATTTACTTCCCAGTGTGAGTCTGCAAATGAGATTGCTGACAAATGGGCACAGATAATCACCAAAGCATTCAGCAGTGGTGCTTATTCTCAAGCCGATTATGATACGAGCTATATGCAGGCATTTGGCAGAAATCCCAAGGGCGGAAGACTTACCGATTTCGTCAACTTCTATCAGATTTCCTTGTTGCCCGGTTTGCTTGATAAACAGACAGAGAAACTTATGCTCGATCACATATTGACACATGAAGGCGGTATCTACTATATTTACGAGAACCGTATGGCTGACGTGCCAAGTGAGTTCCAGAGTAAAAAGGCAAGCCGTTATTTGGCGGCAATAGAGCTTCTGGCTCGATATGAGTCTGGCAAAGAAAAACTCTCCTTTGCCTTCGACTGGCTTAGGAAGAATCAGCAGTCTAATGGCACATGGGATATGGGTGTTTCAGCAAAGGACGGAGTATACTTCCCGCTATCCGACCGTTGGGACAAAACATCGAGGATCACAGACAGTACCCATCGGATAAGCAAACTGTTTTCTATGCCGTGTTATTGCGGCCATGATTGCGCAAGGTGCGTTACATATATCGCGACACAGAAAAATGATGACAAACTGAGAGAACAATCCCGAAGATTCTATAAAGAAACATTTGGGTTAGATATTTCCCTTGAAAAATCCAACTGCGAGGGCGGCAGATCGAATCATGTGTTCGAACTTTGCAAAGGTTGCCCCTTCGTAAAGTGCTGTGAGAGCGTTTCAAGTTTTGTGTAAACACCAAAAGCCTGATATAAGATATTGAACA
>USLW01000109.1 GCA_900555605.1 uncultured Clostridium sp.
ATCCTTTATCAAACGGGATGCAGGGGAAAAAGCCGGCGTATTCTGTTACAGAAACGGCAGGCCGTTTGTGTGGGAGTATACGGAAATAACGGAGGAGTATGCAAATCTGAAGGATGCAGACGGGGTCTGGGTATACGGGGACACAAATGTGCTTAATTATATTTTTACGCTGGATAAGGTTGAGGCCATAGCTGGTCAAGGACTGCCTTACCATCGTGCGGTGAAAAAGCTCACCTATCTAAATGAGGCTTCAGGGGAGAATGCGGTCATGCCGGATGGATTTAAATTTGAACAGTTTTTATTCGACGCCTTTTTGTGGCTGGAGGATCTGGCGGTGCTGCGGATTATCCGGGAACAGGAATTTGCGCCGGTGAAAAATAAAACAGGGATCGACAGCGCGGAATCTGCACGGGAAATGTATCTTGCGGCGCATCCCGCGTGTACGGCGGAGGTTCCGCGGCAGAAATCATGATATCGCAGCTGCGCAGAAAGCGTGGCGGAGAAGGAGGCAGCTATGAAAAAAATTCAAATGAAAACGCCCTTAGTCGAGATGGACGGCGACGAGATGACCCGTATTGTATGGGAGAAAATTAAAGAAATTCTGCTGTTGCCCAGCATTGAGCTGAAAACAGAATATTATGATTTGGGAATCGAAAGCCGAGACGCAACGGATGACCGGGTAACGGTTGAGGCGGCCAATGCGACAAAAAAATACGGAGTTGCGGTAAAATGCGCAACCATTACGCCGAATGCGGCCCGCGTAGAGGAATTTCACTTGAAAAAGATGTGGAAGAGTCCCAATGGGACGATTCGTTCTATCCTGGACGGTACGGTATTCCGAGCGCCGATTCTGGTGGAGGGCGTTCGGCCCCTTGTCCGCGGATGGGAAAAACCGATTGTAATTGCACGTCATGCATACGGCGATATTTATGCTGGCGTGGACAGTCTTGTTCCGCAGGGAGGAAAGGCTGAGCTTGTGATTACCGCAGGGGACGGCGAACAGACGGTGCTTCCGATCCACGGCTTTGAACGCTCTGCAGGAATTGTTACCGGAATGCATAATACAGATATTTCTATTGCCAGCTTTGCAAAGACCTGCTTTACGTATGCGCTTTCGGAGAAAATGGATCTGTGGTTTTCCTCCAAGGATACGATTTCCAAGGTATATGACCATCATTTTAAGGATATCTTCCAAGAAATCTATGAACGGGATTATGAAGAGAAATTCAAACAGGCGGGGATCTCCTATTTTTACACGCTGATCGACGATGCAGTGGCCCGCGTGATGAAATCAAAAGGCGGGTTTATCTGGGCATGTAAAAATTATGACGGCGACGTATTTTCAGATATGCTGGCCACTGCTTTCGGCAGTCTTGCCATGATGACCTCTGTTCTGGTTTCTCCGGATGGTTATTTTGAATATGAAGCGGCTCACGGCACGATTCCGCGCCATTATCACAAATATCTGCAGGGCGAGAAAACTTCCACAAATCCGATTGCTACGATTTTTGCATGGACCGGCGCCTTGGCAAAACGGGGAGAGCTGGATTCTATCCCGGAACTGACGGCCTTTGCACGTCGTTTGGAGCAGGCTGTATATGAAACCGTGGCGTCCGGCCGCATGACCGGAGATCTGGCGCTGATTTCCGAGCTTCCGGACAAACAGGTGCTGGGCTTGGAAGCATTTCTGCAGGCCGTTGCGGAACGTTTATAAAACGGCAAAAAGTTTATGGTAAAATACCGTTGCGCAGACGGTATGCTTGTGGTACACTACAAAACAAGACGATTGCAAAGAAATTTCAGAGGTGGATATAGATGGATTTTTTATGCTTTGACAGTTCAAAAGCAGAGCCTTTTTTAGGAAAACACGAAATTGGCAATTTGCAGGAGCAGGTGAAGACCGCGCATCATATGCTGCACAGCGGCAGCGGCGCGGGAAACGATTATTTAGGGTGGCTGGAGTGGCCGGTTCGGTTTGACCGGGAGGAGTATGCGCGGCTCAAGCAATGTGTGCAAAAAATCAGAAGCGATTCGCGTGTTTTGATCGTGGTAGGAATCGGCGGCTCCTATCTGGGTGCCAGAGCGGCGATTGAAATGCTGTCCGGCTCTTTTTATCAGCTGGAGGGCGCTCACGGCGGTGAAAATCCGATTGTATTATTTGCGGGAAACAGCATCAGTTCCGATTATATGGCAGATCTTCTTGATATCATCGGAAGATATGACGTATCCGTCAATGTGATTTCAAAATCCGGGACAACTACGGAGCCCGCAATTGCATTTCGCATTCTGAAAGAGTATATGGAAGAGAAATACGGCAAGGCGGAAGCCGCGAAACGAATTTATGCCACAACGGACAAAGCGAGAGGTGCGCTGCGGACATTGGCGGATCGGGAAGGCTACGAAACGTTCGTCATTCCGGATGATATCGGCGGACGATATTCGGTGCTGACGCCGGTGGGGCTGCTTCCTATCGGCGTTGCAGGCGCAGACTTGGATGCGATGATGGAGGGCGCGAAAGAGG
This sequence comes from uncultured Clostridium sp., assembly GCA_900555605.1. Taxonomy (GTDB): domain Bacteria; phylum Bacillota; class Clostridia; order UBA1212; family UBA1255; genus UMGS1851. Next base: position 2,522 of record USLW01000109.1, read on the forward strand.
CATATCTGCGTTACCGGGAGCCTGATCTGGCCGTGAATGACTGCTATGCCTATGCAGCCGCAAGAAATGCATTGTACAACAAGGGAAAGACGATTGAAATTCTGGTAAATTATGAGCCCTGTCTGCATTATGTAACGGAATGGTGGAAGCAGCTGTTCGGAGAAAGCGAGGGCAAAGATCAGAAGGGAATTTTTCCGGCAGGGGTAGACTTTAGTACGGATCTTCATTCCATGGGGCAATATATACAGGATGGCCGGAGAATGCTGTTTGAGACGGTTCTGTCCGTAGAAACACCTCGGCGGAGTATATGCATAAAGTCTGATCCGGACAATCTGGATGGGCTGAATTATCTGGCGGGGATGGATATGGATTATGTGAATAAACAAGCCGCCGCCGGAACGATGATGGCGCACACGGACGGAGGAGTGCCGAATCTGGTCATTTCCGTTCCGCGCCTGAACGCGTACTTTTTCGGTGCTCTGGTATATTTCTTTGAGAAAGCATGCGGCATCAGCGGCTATCTGCTTGGGGTCAATCCGTTTGATCAGCCGGGGGTAGAAGCATACAAAAAGAATATGTTCCGTCTGCTCGGGAAAATTTGAATCGCCTGAAGCGATAATAGGAGGATAAGATGTCCGCGACCTACAGAATCCTGAATGAAATTATTGCCAACATTGAGAAGGTAATGATCGGAAAGCGAAACGTGATCATTTTAGCGTTAGCGGCGCTGGCAGGGGAAGGCCACCTGCTGGTAGAGGACGTTCCCGGAGTGGGAAAATCCACTTTGGTGGCGGCATTGGCGAAAAGCGTAAACGGCGTTTTTAAACGGGTTTCTTTTACGCCGGACGTCTTGCCCTCTGATATCACCGGTTATAACATCTATAACAGAAAAACAGAAGAATTTGAATTCCGTTCCGGTGCGGTGGATTGTAATTTCCTTTTAGCGGATGAAATCAACCGAACCTCGCCGAAAACACAGTCAAGCTTATTGGAGGCCATGCAGGAGGGCAGCGTATCCGTAGAAGGCGTAACACGTTCTCTGCACAAACCTTTTATGGTAATGGCAACGCAGAACCCGGTTGAACATTTAGGTACCTATCCGCTGCCGGAGGCGCAGCTTGATCGTTTCTTTATGAAGATATCTATCGGATATCCTGCTTCCAAGGATGAAAGCGAGATTGTCATGATGCAGTCCGCAGGCAAAGACATACGGGAACTGGAAGCCGTAGCAAGTCTAAAGGATGTGATACAGATTCAGCAGGAGGTCAAAGAGACGCATCTGGAAGAGGATTTGGCTGCTTATATCGTACGGATTGCAGAAGCAACGCGTACCAATCCCAGTGTTTCGCTCGGAATCAGTCCGCGGGGCAGCGTGGCGCTGGGGCGGGCGGCAAAGGCGTTTGCATTTATGAAGGGCAGACAGTATGTCCTGCCTGAGGATATTAAAGAGGCGGCCGTTCCTGTTCTGTCACATCGTATTATATTGAACAGAGAGGTAAGGGCGAAAGGATACACTGCAGAGGCATTGATCCAATATATCTTAAGCAGTGTAAGCATCGGTATTTAAATATGGGACGGGTGGAGGGCTCCGCAAAGCAGAACCTGAAGCATGCAGCTGTGCCGCCGCCGCGCCGTATGGGGGCGGCCTTTAATGAACGTGCAAAAGGCTATTGGCTTGGAAGATTTTTATTTGGCTTTTCCTATGGTATCGTTGCCGCAGGCGCGTTTCTGGTGGGCGGCATGGTGGTCAATACTTTATTTTTTGCAATTACCGCAGGACTTCTGCTGACCAGCTTCAAATTATTTTTCGCACGTTTCTTTGTGAAGGTCCGCTACAGCGGCGGCGCTGTGCTGAAAGCGGAAAAGGGACAGCCCTTTCAGATTCAGGTATCGATCTCAAACCGGGGAATCTTTTCTTATTCTGTGGGAAAAGTATTTTTGACCAAAAGCGATGAGCTTGTTCTTGCTATAAATGACGACTGCGTGCTGTGCAATATTCCGGCGCGTAAAAAGATATCGCTGGTATTCGGTGGCACGTGCAGATATCGGGGCGAATATCGTTTTTCCGTCCGCATGCTGCAGGTTTGGGATGATCTCGGCTTCCGATATATCCGGAAAAAGGATTTTACGCAGATGATCGTATATGTGTACCCGCGGATCACGGACCTGCGCTGTTTTGACGGACTTCAAACGCCGGACACGGATGCGGAAGAAAGTATTGCACGCAAAACACAGGATCCAAGCGACAGCTTTGAGGTGCGCGAATATATTCCGCAGGACAGTATGCGGCATATTCATTGGAAAGTGACGGCACGGATGGACCGTCTGATGACAAAGACGTTTGACCAGATGACGAATCACAGAATCTGCATATACCTGGATATGACTGCGCTGCAGCCGACTCCGGATGCACTGCAGGGCATACGCACAGAAGAAAATAAAAATGCTGCCGCGGGCCCGTTTTCTAACATACAGGCAGAGCTGCTGCGGCGGGGCGGGGGATAAATATATGGAGCTTGCGGCCGCTGTCTGCGCTTTCTGCAGCCGTACCCATGTGCCGTATTCCTTTTTATATCCTGTGCACAGGGCCGACTGCATGCTGGCGGAAGCTGTTTTATGCAAAAATCCGGAGGATTTCAGCAAGATTCACTTTTTAACGGCCTCTCTGCCGTTTCGGCCGGAGTACGGACAGCTGCGGCAGTCTCTTTATCCGCTGCTGCAGGAAGGGATATACGGCGTTCTGCGCTGCTATTTGTTTACCCTTGGGCTTTCCTCCGAAATCATAGCGGCCGCAGAAGATCTTTCGGACAGAGGATATTTTGTAACCGTGATTGCTGTCTGCGATACACAGATTTCTGAAATCATCCCGCAGTGCGTTACGGAGGAGGCACGTTTGCTGAAGAAAAATCTTCACGGACAGGAGCTCCGGGTCCTGAAAGTCGGCCTGGAGGATGATACAAAAGACGTATTGGAGCGGTTTGCATGAGGACATCTTACAGAAACGGCCTTGAAATATTATTTAACTGCATAATCGGCGTTTTTTTATCTGTAACGGCAACTGAGATCTTTATGTCCGGTCTGGCGTTCCGGATTTCCTGGCTGCAGGTTGCCGCCGTTTCACTTGTTGTCGTCGGTCTGTGCGGTGCATTGGCATACAGCAGAATCCTGCGCCGGATTTTTTTGATTCTCCTGGGAATCGCTGTGCTCGTATCTGTTCTTTTCTTTTATTTGAAGTGGGAGACGCTGCGCAATTATGTCCTGCCGGCTGATACAGGCGGTTTTTTGCTGGCCTGCGGCCTTGCTGCGCTGATTGCGGCGTTGTCGTATTTATTTGCAAGTATCAATTCCCTTTTTTATATTGTATGCGCCGGCCTTGCCGCAGGCATTACGGTTCTGGAGCTGGTGGGGTATGAGATTCCTGCCGTATCGCTGGCAGGGCTGCTGTCTCTGCTGCTTTTTGTGTTTTGCAAAAAACGCTACGGGCTATTCTATAAGCAGCTTGGACCCGGCTATCAGCGAACCATTTCTGTCCCGTCGAAACGAATTCTGACATTGCTTTGGCTGCCTGTGCTGCTGTTTTTTCTGCTGTTTGGGGCCAGCAGCATCAAACAGCCGCTGCTGGGCTCCTACGGAGAAAAAATATTAACCGCAATAGAAGAATTCGTTGAAAAATATGCAGACGGAAAGCTTCCGGAGAATTTTTCGATTGACTTGAAGGGGGCGCCCTTTTCCTTGTCTCGAATCGGCTTTGGCAGTGCGGATCGTCTGGGGGGCGATGTTGCCGACTCCAAGCGGCATGTACTGACGGTCCGGAGTCCGTACTCTGAAGTTTATATCGGCGGCGCGGCTTATGATTCCTATGACGGCAGCAGATGGTACAGTGCCGGAAGAAACCAAAAGGCCCGGATAATGCCTTCGGATGGGGTCTGTGTGCCGCGGCCGGCGGAATACGAACGGGATATCGGCAGTGCATCGACAATTTCACCGCAGCTGCAGTATACGTTGCTGGAGGAAAGATCAATTACGATCATACATGAGTCTGTGTTCCGGACAAATCAGCTTTTTACACCGGCTATGGCAGGCCGTATAGATATTACCAATCTGTCGGACAGCGGCGGCACGGAATCTCTGTCCATGGATGCCGATGAAAAATTTACCTTTGCGTCGGATATTGCAGGCGGCAGAGGATATCAGCTGTCTTTTTATCATGTTGACCTGAAAAATCGTTATATACAGCAGGTTTTGAACCGTTCGCGGCGCGGCTATTACAGGAATCTGAGAGAATCGGATATTCTGTATGCGACCATTCATACTACAGGACAAT
>USLW01000110.1 GCA_900555605.1 uncultured Clostridium sp.
CGTCGCGGCAGGCCCCATGCCGCCGAGAATGCCGATTGTTTTTTTGCTCATATAATTCACCGCCCAATTTATTGTCAGGCTATGACAAAATCAAGAAAGCCCTGAAATCGAAGGCTTAATAGTGACAAGTAACTATTTTGTCGCAGAGAACGGTGTGACCCGAAGGTCACGCCGTTTTTCTGTGTTCATAGGTTGTTTGCGTGATGATAGGCTCGGAAATAACGGGAATATCTACATCGTCCACGAAGTTGAAGAAAATCTTCACTTTCTGCTTGCGCTTGCCGCTGGATTTGTCCGGGGCATAGACGATGATTTTCTTGATATACTCGTTCACGATGGTCTGTGTCAGCTCCTCCACATCCACATATTTCTGTGTCAGGGCGATAAAGGCATCCAGACCGTCGTTCATTTCTTCCCGCTGTTCCACCCATTCTTCGATAACTTCAATTTCGAGCTTTAACCGTTCCTGCTCCGCTTCATAGTCCGCAGACATCTTTCTGTATCTGTCCTGATTGAGATTTCCAAGAACATAGTCCTCGTACAGCCGGGCGATGATGACATCCAGATCGGCAAGGCGTTTCTTTGCCTGTTCCAGCTTCTTTTTGTCATCCCGGATGCTGCGCTCCTGGTCAGTCCTGCGGCATTGCAGCCATTCCTCCTGAAAACCGTCCACATCGCTTCGGATATACTCATTGACTGCCCGGATGCGTTCCAGAACGATTTCACGAAGCACATCTTCCCGGATATAGTGGGCAGTACAAGTACCACGGTTGCTCTTGTAGTTGTTGCAGACGTAGTGATCCTGCTTGCCCTCAAAGTTTTTGCTTGTGGCAAAGTGGAGCTTGCCGCCGCAATCGGCACAAAACAGAAGCCCTGAGAACAATCCCTGCCGTTCCGCTTTTGCGGGGCGGCGTTTGTTTTTCCTCAGTTCCTGCACCCTGTCAAACTGTGCCTGAGATACAATCGCTTCCTGTGTGTCCGGCAGATAAAACATATTCTCCGGCTCATTGGGAATCCGCTTTTTCAGCTTGTAGGACTTGGAATAAGTCTTGAAGTTGCAGGTACAGCCTGTGTACTCCTGCCGTTCCAAAATCCCTACAATGGACTGGTTGCTCCAGTGGTACGGTCTTTCCGGCATCGGCTTTTTCTTTCGCTTGGCATAGAGTGCCTTTGCAGTCAGAATCTGCTTTTCTTCCAGAATCCTTGCAATCTGCTCCGGGCCTTTGCCGTCAATGCAAAGGTCGAAGATGAGCTTGACTACCGGAGCCGCTTCTTCATCCAGAATCCAGTGATCCTTGTCCTCCGGGTCACAGCGGTATCCGTAGGGCGGTTTGCCCATGTGCTTCCCACTGGTTCCTCTCTGCCGCAAACTGACACGGACTTTCTTGCTGGTATCACGGGGATACCACTCGTTGAACAGATTACGGATTGCGGCGAAGCCCTCGCTGTCTCCCCGGTTGCTGTCTACGCCATCATTTATAGCGATAAAGCGGACATCATAACTCGGAAAGATAATATCCGTATATTGTCCAACAGTCAGATAGTCACGACCAAAGCGGCTGAGGTCTTTGACCAGCCAGCAGCCCACAAGCCCCTGCTTGACAAGCTCAAAGCCTTCCTGCACACCGGGACGATTGAAGTTCGTCCCCGTATAACCGTCATCCACCAGAATTTTCAGGTTTGTATACCCGTGGTCACGGGCATATCGGGTTAAATACTCTCTCTGATTTGCGATACTGTTACTCTCGCCTTCCTGGGCATCCTCGTTGCTCAGACGGCAATAGAGAATGGTAATTTTCTGCTGATCCAACATAATATCCTCCTTCGGTGGTTGGTCAGCCGACAGTACCGTTGTGCATATTGGAATTATATCATGCTTTTGTGTCGCAGTCATTAACAAATCACCCCCTTGTCAGAAAAAATGAGCCGTTTTACCTTGTCGGTAAGTGGCTCATTTCCGTCACACTCCGTTTCAATCACATACCATGTGTTTCCGATCTTGCACTCAATGGTTTTGCAGAAAGAGGACTGTGCCGCTTCCCAACGCTTGCGGCATTCTTCCAGAAAATCAATAGGCGGCTCAAAAATCGGATCGAAGCAGGAGCAAATATCAATATAGCCGATGGCATCGTTGATTTCTTCCATCGGGGCATCTTCCATAATCATCTTGTTAATTTCCTCTACGGTTTTCTTCATAGGCAAATAGTTCCTTTCTTAAATTTCCATGTCCTGTCCACGATTGCGGGCAGGGTGTTTGTGTTCATACAGTTCCTTTCCCATGGCGAGGATGGCATTGATAAAAGCCCAGACCTTTTCAGATGCAATCTCAATCGCATCCAGGAAAGGCTGGGCTTTCTGTTTCAGCTCCTCATAGTCTTTGTTCAGTTTTTCAAAACGGTCTTTCCATATCTTTGCGTTTTTATCTGCCTGCTCGAATTTCTGCTTGTATTTCAGCTTCTCAGACTTTTCCGCAAAGCTGCTGACCGCATAATCCTTTAGCGTGCGGCACTCATCCGCCGTCATGGTAACATTTCCCGTAATGGGATTTTTCTTGCCCATCGACTCAATCTCATGTGCAGTCATAGCAACAGACTTAGCAGCCTGAGTTTCCTTTTTCAGAGCTTCCAGTTTCTTTTTCTGCTTCTCCGTGGCAGCTTTGGCATCCGCTAAGCTCTGCTCGGCCTGTGTCACCTGTCCGGTCACAGCTTCCAAACGCTGCTGTTCGGCCTGTACCTTGAACTGTGTCACCGCCAGATGTTCCTCGGTACTGCCACGCTCTCCACGCTCCACATCGGTATATCCGGCGGCTCGCATGAAATTAAAAAAGTCATCCTGCAGCACACTGTAGGACGACTTCAAAATCTTTTTCCCTTTTGCGTTCAACATCGGATTTCCGTTTGCATGCACCATGGATTTCCGCTATATCGTACCAACTTTGCTGACAGGAGCGGCTTTTATCGGGTTTCTGTATCCGGAGAAAAAATCAGAGACAGAAGTCCCTGTTGCTGCGGGGAGAACGACCGGTTTCGCTGCTGCTGTGCGCTGCGGCGTTTTTGTGCTTGCAGTATTGTTTTGTCTTGTTTCTGCTGTTTTTTATATGCTTACCTCCTGAGTGGCGCGGTGATTTATTATGAAAAATGTCACAGCCGCGCCATGGGAAAGTGCTACAAGCAAGGATATTATGAATTAGTTTTCCTGCCGTTATTCCTGCTGCAAAAACAGATTTGGTTGACTTATCCAGAACGGAAAGGTATAATTAACAACGCATTACAAAAAATAGGAATGTACCGGCGGCTTTTTGTATCCGTCGGAAATTGATATGAGATGAAGGGTGATACAATGGATTATGCAGAAGCAGCTGCGCAATTGGGTGAGGCAATCGCGGAAAGCGGAGAGTTTGAGGCGTGGAGAAAGGCAGAGGATGCATTGCTGCTGGATGACAGAGCACAGCAGATGATGCAGGAATTTAAAGATCTTCAGATGGAGATGGTAAAGGCTTCACGGGAGGATCTGGAGAAAGAGAAATTGGAGGAAATTCGCAACCGTCTGCTGGATAAACAGCGCGAATTGAATGCGTATGAAGTGACAAATGCATATTTCGAGGGGAAAAAAGGTTTTGAAAATATGATGAAAACCATTAATGATATTATACAGCATTTTGTGACGGGCGGGCAGAGCGGATGCAGCGGAAGCTGCAGTTCCTGCAGCGGCTGCCATTGAGGGATAGTACGAATTTGGATTTGAATAAGCAGACGGTGCGGAGGTAAGAATGGCCGAACTGACTCCCATGATGAAACAGTACCTGAAAGTAAAGGAGCGGTGTCCTGACTGCATCCTTTTCTTTCGTCTTGGGGACTTTTATGAAATGTTTTTTGAGGACGCCAAGACTGCCTCCAAAGTCCTGGAATTGGTCTTGACAGGACGTGACTGCGGCTTAGAAGAGCGGGCGCCGATGTGCGGTGTGCCATATCATGCCGCCTTATCCTATATCAGCCGTTTAATATCAGCCGGATATAAGGTCGCGGTTTGTGAACAAATGGAGGATCCTGCAACGGCAAAGGGAATTGTAGAGCGGGATATTGTCAGGATCTATACGCCCGGAACTGTGACAGAAGACCAAATGCTGGATCAAAAGCTCAATAATTATATCTTATCGATTTATGAATTTAAAGGGATCTATGGATTGGCGGCGGCGGACCTATCTACAGGAGAGATGCATTGCACTTCTCTGACGATCGGCAGTACCTTTCAGCATTTGGCAAACGAGATTGCCCGCTTTGCGCCGAAAGAAGTCATTCTCAATGATACCGCGGTATCCCGCGTCAGGCTGGAAGAAATTTTACATACCATATCCGGTGCATATGTAACGATGCTGCCGGAAGCAGAATACGATTACGAGCGGGCCAGCGGCAGCTTGCTTCCCCTGATGGGACAGAAACAAGGTGCGGAAAAAGAATTTTTAAAACAAGAACCTGCCGTACGCGCTGCCGGCGCGCTGATCAGTTATATTGCAAATACACAGAAAGCGGACTTAGACGGCATTATACAGGCGGAATTTTACCAGGTAGAGGAATACATGGTCATTGATGCATCCTCCCGGCGGAATCTTGAGATTACGGAGACTATGCGGGATAAGGGAAAACGCGGGTCGCTGCTTTGGGTGCTGGACAGAACCGTTACCTCCATGGGCGGACGTATGCTGCGGAAATGGCTGGAGCAGCCTCTGATTGATGTAGATGCAATTAATCTCCGTCTGGATGGCGTAGAGGAGCTGAAATCTCTTTTTATGGTACGCAGCGAGCTGAGAGAGCTTTTAGGCGGCGTATATGATATGGAACGGCTTGCAGGAAAAATATCCTTAGGGACCGCAAATGCCAGGGATCTGGTATCACTCCGTCAATCATTGGGCAAATTGCCGTATGTGAAAGCGCTTCTTCAGAACTGTACATCTCCTATTTTATGCGAGGAAACGGAACAGATCGATGAACTGCAGGATATTTGTGAACTTTTGGAACGTGCCATCGTCGAGGATCCGCCTTTGGCACTGAAAGAGGGCGGCATTATAAAAGACGGCTACCAAGAGGAAATCGACAGCTGCCGGTCTGCCGCCAGGGACGGAAAGGGCTGGCTGGCCTCGTTAGAAGCCAAAGAACGGGAAGAAACGGGAATCAAGAATCTCAAGATCGGATATAACCGCGTTTTCGGTTATTACATAGAAATCACAAAATCATATTTGAATCTGGTTCCGGCGCGTTATGTCAGAAAACAGACCTTAACAAACAATGAAAGATATATTACGGATGAACTGAAAAAGATGGAGGATACCATATTAGGCGCGGAGGAGCGGCTGATTCGGCTTGAATTTGAGCATTTTACCCGTATCCGTGAATATGTGGCCTCTCACGCGGAACGACTGCGGGCAACCGCTGCCGCCATTGCAAAGCTGGATGCGCTGTCTGCGTATGCGGAAGTCGCCGATCGGGAGAATTACTGCAGGCCCAGGGTGAATCAGGGAACGGAAATTATTCTCAAAGACAGCCGTCATCCGGTGGTGGAACGTATGCTCGACAGCGGAGCCTTTGTACCAAATGATGTCTATACCAATATGGATGAGGACATGCTGCTGGTGATTACAGGGCCGAATATGGCGGGAAAATCAACATATATGCGGCAGGTTGCGCTGATTGTACTGATGGCGCAGGCCGGCTGCTTTATTCCGGCGGCAGAGGGTGAGATCGGCATTGTAGACAAGCTGTTTACGCGTGTCGGCGCTTCGGATGACTTGGCATCCGGTCAAAGTACCTTTATGGTTGAAATGGGTGAGGTTGCCAATATTCTGGCAAACGCTACGGCCCGGAGTCTGCTGATTCTGGACGAAATCGGGAGAGGGACCAGTACCTTTGACGGGCTGAGCATTGCGTGGGCAGTCCTGGAATATATTGTAGACCATATCAAAAGCAGGACCCTGTTTGCAACGCATTACCATGAGCTGACGGAGCTGGAGGGCCGCATTCCCGGCGTGAAAAACTATTGTGTGTCTGTCAACCGAAAGGGCGACGATATTATTTTTCTGCGTAAAATGAAAAGAGGCGGAGCGGACGGCAGCTACGGTATCGCGGTAGCTGCTTTGGCCGGAATCCCTAAAAGCGTTACATTGCGGGCGAAAGAAATACTGGCACAGCTGGAGGAGCAGGATATCAGCCGGAGCGAAGTAAAGGCCACGCGTAAACGCGGCGGACAGGTTTCCGAAAATCAGCTGGACCTATTTGCTTTCACATCCAATACGGTTATGCACGATGAAATTATAGAAGAACTGAAAGCCATGAATGTGCAGGAGCTTACTCCGATTGAGGCGATGAACGCGCTTTACCGGCTGCAGCAGAAGGCGGAAAAGCGTATCTAAATCTGAGATATCTATCGATTTTTGTCCATCATTTTACCTCCGCAGATCATTTCGGAAAGTATTTCCGGCGTTACCCAATGCACCCACGCGGGCCTGCGGAACCAGGTCAGCTGTCTTTTTGCGTAATTTCTTGTATTTTGTTTTATTTGTGCAATGGCGGCTTCTAAGGAAACCGTTCCATCAAGATATGGAAACAGTTCCTTGTATCCAATGGCCTGCAGCGCGGTTTTACTAAAGGAAGGCGCAGAAGAGAGTCCCTTTTGATATGCTGCCTGACAGTACCGGAGCAATGCGCGTGTTTCTTCAAGGAGCCCTTGCTGCATCATCAGGTCGACTCTGCGGTTGATTTTCTCATAAAGCAGCCGGCGGTC
>USLW01000111.1 GCA_900555605.1 uncultured Clostridium sp.
TGTCACTCGACTGCCGGACGGATACATCCACCTCAGTTGGATGCCCGCCACGGACAACGACAAACGTAATGTACCGACCTACGTCATCTACGGCTCGGACACTTACCCGGTGGATACCTCCAATCCGGAAAATATTATTGCCCAGCGAGTACAAGGAACGGAATACACGTATGCTCCCGTCCGCTTCTGGACGGCAAAGAAGTATTTTGCTGTCACTGCCGTGGACCGTTGTGGCAATGAAAGCGAAGCGGGCAGATGACCCTCCCGAATGCCACACTCCAGCGTCCCCAATGCCACACTTGAATGGGTGAAACGCCACACTTGAACAAGTGTGAAGTGCAGCATTGGGGACGCTGAAGTGCGGCACCGGAAGCGGTGAAGTGTGACATTGCGAACGCTGAACTGTGGCAACCGTACAGCAAGCCGCGGCATCCGTACGACGAGACTCGACATTGGAAAAATCAGCAGCAGCAGCGTTTCTTTCTTTTTCTTCTGCTGCTGTTGTTAGTATATCTTTTATATTCTCTTTATTATCCGTATCAACACTTTCACTAATAATACTATCATTCAGCGTTTTATCTGATTTTCCGGTGCGTTTTTCCGCCTTTTCCCTCGACGTTTTTTGTCGTTTTTCGTCATTTTTTGACCAAGAAACCGACGATTCCGATACATTTCCGGTCGTTTTCGGAACCGTTTTTCGAACCGAATCTTCCGGTTTTCCCGTTTTATCCGCAACTGTTTCCTCCCGCTTTTGAACCGGTTTATGCAGTGGGTTCAGTTCGGCAGGCGCAAAAGATCCGTCCTCTTCAAAATCGAAAAGCTCGTAACCGAGAATGATCTTCTTGACATAAGTAAAAGATATCTTATGCATCTTGCAGTAAGGACGCAAAAACTCCATATCGACACATGAGCCGGGCAACATAGCCAATTTCTCGATAACGAACCAATAAGCCCCTGTTCCCTTGAGCTTTTCCATTTTCAACAGATATTGCATTCTGGGATCGTGCATAGCCATCAGCGGATGCTGCAAATAGAAATTCCTTTTCATCTTTCTTTATGTTTTAGTTTAAAGCCATAAAGATAAGAATAGCATGTGAGACAGTCGGAGGTTACGTGAGGTTCCGTGAGGTTAACACACCTCCACCCGCACGTAAGCCCGGTACCTGCTTTGAGGAGTAACCGGCACCAAGGCCAGATAGCCGGAGACGATTCTTCCTTCCTCCACTATCAATGGATAATCCCTCATGTCCTGTTCATGTTGCGTCCGCAAAGCCTCGGCAGAAGGGAAATTGTCGACATTAAAAATTCCTTTGCTACCGGGAGCGACGAAATTATCATAAAGCTGACGGGCAACCATCCCCATAGTCATGCGCACATTAATTTCAACATGTGGATAAATGGCGTACGGATATCCTCTCTGATCCGGACAGATCATCATATCTATCCCCATAGGACCGGAATAATACCTACCATAAATTCCTTCTATAACTTTCTGCAAATACTCACGAATGCACACAAAGGCTTCTAAAGGGATATACCGTAGAATCCACTGTTCCACTTCTTCATTAGAAACCAGCATATTACCACGATAAACACCTTTCTCATCCGTAATAAAATGCGAGTAGCCGCTAAACAGTACCTTCCCCCTACCGTTGGAGTAGAATTCCATGGCAAAATCCCCCTCCTTTTTATATATAGGTTCCAGTATAAGAGCCCCGTGGTTCACCAGTTCCCGACGACACCAATCAGCCGTAGATTTCGTCAGCCCACGGCGACACCAACGTAACCCCTTTCCGCTGCCCGACCACACGGACTTGAACAGGTAGCCGTCCTTAAAATCATCGACTATATCCGGAACGCAGAATTCCTTGCCCTCCCCTGATATCAGAAAATGACGTCCACAAACACATTTGAGGGTTTTATTCAGTTCAAACGTCATAGCAAGAGCCATCCCATACGCACGGGAAGAAAGCATACGACACTCGCGCAACTCTGCTTCCGTAGGAAGTTTATGTTGGGCAATACCGGCCTTCTGCATACGCTTGCGGAAAGCGCGATTCCATCCCCAAGGTACAATTTGGGATTCCGCATAATCGGGTAATTCCGGTTCAGTGACCAATTGCACGGAAAGGGGGAACAATTGTTTCATTTTTTGCAGGTAATCAGCGTTATAGGCCGAAGGAGCAAGTACTGCACTGCCGGGTTGGGCATACCAAACGGGTAATAAAGCAAGATCTTGGGCCATACGACAGGCAGAAGCGGGAGCCATATAATTTTCTTCATTATTAGCAAGTGCCATGTCCGTGTCTGGGTTAAATACATAGAGTTTCATACTATTACAGTTCTTAATTATTTAAGGCCGCAAAATTATAGAGAAAAACAAGGTAAAGCAAATATATAAACTTCACTAACAAAAAAGATATTTTGCCATCTCTACTTTGCAATTCTATAAAAAAGACGTATATTTGTCGCCCGATAAACTGAATTTAACAGCATGGAAGCATTCTACCGCACACACGCCTATCTTGTTGAGCATACCAATGCCCCCGTTCGCCGTGACCTCATGGATGAGATCAACTGGAACGACCGTCTTATCGGTATTAAAGGAACGCGTGGTGTAGGTAAAACCACGTTTCTGTTACAATATGCTAAAGAGAAATTCGGCACTGACCGTTCCTGCCTCTTTATCAATATGAACAATTTCTACTTTTCTTATTTCAGCATCGTTGATTTCGCTTATGAATTCCAACGCCGCGGCGGAAAAGTATTACTGATAGACCAGGTATTCAAACATCCGGATTGGAGCAGGGAACTGAGAATGTGCTACGACCGGTTTCCAAACCTCAAAATCGTGTTTACCGGTTCGTCCGTGATGCGACTGAAAGAGGAAAACCTGGAACTGCGCGATATAGTGAAGAGTTATAACCTGCGTGGCTTCTCCTTCCGTGAGTATCTGAACCTGCAAACAGGCATGAAGTTCCGTGCTTATACACTGGAAGAGATTTTGAGTAACCACGAACAGATTGCCAAAGGCATCCTTTCGAAGGTACGTCCACTGGATTACTTGCAGGACTATCTGCACCATGGTTTCTATCCGTTCTTTCTGGAGAAACGCAATTTCTCGGAGAATCTGTTGAAGACCATGAATATGATGGTAGAAGTGGACATCCTGCTTATCAAACAGATTGAACTGAAATATCTTTCAAAAATCAAGAAATTGCTTTATATGCTGGCAGTAGACGGTCCGAAAGCCCCGAACGTAAGCCAGTTGGCAAACGACATACAAACATCCCGTGCCACGGTGATGAACTACATCAAATATTTGGCAGATGCACGCCTTATCAATATGGTATATCCGAAGGGAGAAGAATTCCCCAAGAAACCATCGAAGATTATGATGCACAACTCCAACCTGATGTACTCCATCTATCCGGTGAAAGTGGAGGAGCAGGATGTGCTCGACACATTCTTTGCAAATTCTTTATGGAAAGACCATAAGGTACATAAAGGAGATAAAAACGTCTCTTTTATGGTAGACGAAGTGATGCCGTTCAAAATTTGCGCGGAAGGTGCAAAAATAAAGAATAACCCGGACGTGACGTATGCGTTGCAAAAGGCCGAAATAGGCCGCGGCAACCAAATACCTCTCTGGATGTTTGGATTCTTATACTAAAAAAACACGATTATGGATTACAGGAAGTTAGATGAATTGAACAAATTGCGCATATCAGGTGCACTGACAGATGAAGAGTTTGAACAAGAAAAACAGAAAATACTGAATAAAGAAACTCCCAAAGGAATATTGGGTCTTTCTGAAAACAGCTATATGGGAATAATGAATTTTGTACTTCTGATACCGACATGGGGATGGATTATTTCCATTATCGCGTGGATAGTCGGAAAAGATAAATCGGAAGCTGTCAGTACACAAGGAAAATATATATTCAACTGGTTAATCAGTTGGAGTATTTATACATTAATAATAGGACTTATATTTGCAGGACAGTTTATCGGTGGAATCATCGGGACGATAGCCTCTCCATTATCATTGTTAAGCGGTTCTTTGTTCAACATAGGAACATTGCCTTTCGTCCTTTTATTCATCTTATACTTTGTGTTTCCAATTATCGGAGGCGTCAAAGGGCTGGACGGAAAGCTGTGGAAATACCCGCTTTCCATACCTTTTTTGAAATGATCTATGTAAAATCCGGCGTCTGCAGGAATTGCTTTGCGGCAGGGGAAGTGCTGGAGATGCATGCCGGCGATATCTGCCTGGTAGCACCGGATACCCTACATTCCATCGGCGTTTTTTCAGATGACGGCATCGTCTATAATGTGTTGATCAAAAAGTCGACATTTCAGGAGACCTTTTACAAGCTGCTCTCCTTTGATAACCTGCTTTCTGACTTTTTCCTGCGCATTTTATATACAAAAAAAACAAACAACTATATTCTGTTCCCCACCGGGGATGACGGCTTGATTGCCGACGTTCTGTCACAGCTTCTGGAGCGGCGCATATATGATACGTTTGACCGGATTCTCATGGAATCACTGCTGATGACGGCATTCTGCTATCTGCTGAAAAATCACAGCAGCCGCGCCCAGCTTTCGGATACGGATTGCAGAGACGACAGAATCATGGAGATCCTGCAATACATCCAGCGCAATTACAAAAGCATCACCCTGCGGAGCGCGGCCGAGCATTTTAATTACTCCGAATCGCATTTTTGTAAAATGATCAAAAACGCTACAGGGAGCACGTTTCTCCAGCATTTAAGCAAAATCCGCTTTAATACGGCTTGTCAGCTGCTGCGCAGCACCACCATGTCCGTGGAAGAAATCTCCTCAGCAGTGGGTATGAAAAGTCCTGAATATTTTCACCGCTTCTTTAAAAAGAATACCGCTCTCACACCGCGGGACTACAGACTCCGGTTTCACAAGAACGGTCAATAAAATTAGATGTTTTTTGTCATAGCTGCGCTGATATAATAGAAACAAATCAAAAATAAAAGGAGGAAGTTCTGTGAAGCTTTTACGATTTGCAAGGCGCAGTCTCAGTATCGCACTCAGCATAGCATGTCTATCGGTCTTTTTGTCCGGATGCGCGGACGGCAGCGGGGATGCGCCGAAAGCAACCCCGGAAAAAACCCCGGACCCGTCTATCTTCTATCCAAAGGAGGAGGAGCTCAAGGTTACGCCCGATAAAAACAAATATCTTGATGTAACGGTCCTTGAGGAAGGGTATGATATCTATGCGCCGGCCGCCGCCTCAGACTGGGTCTACCGCTACGGTCCGAGTCTGATGACCTATGCGGACGGTTCCATGGATGCCTGGTTTGCCGCCCCCGGTACGGACGGAGAATGGGACTGGATCACCTACCGGCACTATGACCCGGAATCCAAACAATGGAGCGATGAAATCGCCGTTTTGCATCCCACGCCGGATTCCATGGACTGGCTCTCCTGCTGTGACCCCGGCGTCACCTATTTTAACGGATATTATTATTTAGGATATACCTCTACCATAGACGACACCTACACCGGCGTACGGAACAACGTATTCGTAGCACGGTCGAAAAATCCGGACGGCCCGTATGAAAAATGGAACGGCAGCGGGTGGGGCGGAATTCCGCAGCCCATCATCTATTTTGACGAGACGGCCGACCGCTTCGGCGCCGGTGAACCGAGCTTCGTGGAGCGCGACGGAACACTGTATATCTATTACACCTGGAGCAGCCGCAATTCCGGCGGTACGGCGATCCGGCAGACACGCGTAGCCACGGCGGATGCAGCCAGCGAAAACTGGCCGGCTACGATTGAGTATCAGGGTGTAGCAATTACCAATAAGTCAGACAGCAATGACTCTGCCGATGTAAAATACATTGAAGATTACGGTAAATTTATTGCAATCTGCACAGATAATCGTTTTGCGGCGAACAGTATGGTATGCGTATACGAGTCCAACGACGGCATCGCCTTCCAGCGGGTAAACGAACTGAAAAGCAACCTCATCTATAAATGTCACAACGCAGGTATTTCCTCCCGGCCCAACGGCCATATCCGGATTTCAGACGATATTTATCTTGGTTACGCTTACGGCGATACCTGGGGCTGCTGGGGCACACGGATCCACAAGGTCCAGATCGGCCTTTCTGATGAAATCAATATGTCTGACAGCAAAAATAAGAGCATTCCGCAGGATGTGGTAAAATGGGATCTTTCCGATCGGGAGCTCTGGACCGTGGGAATTACGGCGATTCCGCACTATTTTAAGAAAAACGTCTCCTCCGGCCCCTTTGACCTCGCCCTGTTCTGGCAGGATACGCTGTTCGAAAAGCATCAGATCACGGATGCAAAAGCAGTGACGTTCAGCGGATATGACAGCTCCCTGGTGAAGATTTCCGGTTTTTCCGTTACGCCGCTGAAAGCAGGCGAAACCGTAATCACTGCCACTTATGACGGCAGATCCATTGATATCCCCATTAAAATTTATGAAGATTCCGTTCAGCTCAATCAAACCGATCCTGCCCTGACCTCTTTTACGCCAATGAAGGAAACCTATACGCTCTCCCTCAGCGCAAAGGATGCAAAGCAGGTCCGCGGCATGGCCGTATATGCCGACACCACCTGGAACGAGGTTTACCGGGGCGCGGACGGCGTAGCCTATTCCGGCTACGATGACCAACTGATCCGTGCCGATACCAACTCACCGATGCAGC
>USLW01000112.1 GCA_900555605.1 uncultured Clostridium sp.
TACGCAAAAATAGAAATCCCCCACAAAAAGCCTCCGCCTCTGGGGGACCTGCAAAATCAATAAAACAGAAAATTCCCCTGGCACCGACCTCTCACCGCACCGTGCGTACCATTCGGTACACGGCGCATCCAATACAAGCAGACCGAATACGCTCGTATGCTTCGGATAGATCATAGTATCCGGCGCGTGCGAGCTTTTCATTTGAAATGGCTCTTTCCACGGAACTTGTCCCTGCCGTAAACCAGTACCCTCGTCGGCTCTTCGCTGTCATCCATGCATATTTCTCCGAGATACCCAGCTTGAGCAGATTGCGGTATTTGGTTTTCGGCTTCTTCCATTGCTTCCAATGTACATTCGCAACCGTCTGCGTAGCCATCCGTTCCATTCGTCTATTCGTTTCTTCATGGATGCAATGCCGTAGTAGTTCAGCCATCCGATCATGTACCGCTTGACATTTTCCATCACCTTGCGCACATTCTTCCCCTGGTTCCTGCGCATCAGTTCCCGCAGCTTGTTCTTGGCTTTCAAAAGCAATTTTGGTGTTAGTATATAAGTGTGGACATGAAAAGTTGAACCACCTATAATATCAAGTGAAATAGTAAAGGAGACAATGAACATGGCTAAAAACCAAAAATCTTATACTCCGGAATTCAAGCAGCAGATTGTGGATCTGTATAATGCCGGAGGAACCTCGTATCCAAAACCGGAACGTGAGTATGGCGTAAATCAGAGCACCCTCAGCAGTTGGGTAAAACAGCTGATTCCGGTCAAGGTATCTGATACCGAAACTGTTACTGTAAAGGAGCTTAAGGCTCTCCAGAAGGAAAATCAGCGCCTTAAGATTGAAAATGAAATAAAAAAAAAGCGACCGCCATATTCGCAAAAGAACAATAACCGAGATTGTGACTTTTATCCAGAAGCTCCTGACCGTAACCGATGCCATGGGCAAGTTCACGACTTACACCTACAACGAACTTGGTTTGGTGGAAACGGTCACCGATTCGATGAACCATGTCAGCGAGTATTCCTATAACTCCGGCCGTCAGAACACCGCAGTTCGCGATGCCGCAAACGGCGAGAGCGAAGCAGTCTACGACCTGCTTGGTAATGTTACAAGGCTGGAAGGTCCTCTCGACGGAGCGACCACTTACGCTTACAATGATATGGGAAGAATAATGTCACACATCTCCCGATAGTACAGTAAGCTATACTTACGATGCAAACGGAAACGTACTCACTATTTCTGACAGCCACGACACGATCATGAGAACATATGATGCTCTCAACCGTGTGACGAACTATACAGACGTTAACGGCAGGATCATTCGCTACGATTACGATGCAGTAGGCAACCTCGCAAGGCTTATTATCCCGATAACACGGCAGGTACCTACGAATATGACGCAAACCACAACCTCGTCAAGGTCACCGATTGGTCAAACCGTGTAACAGGCTACTCTTACGACGTAAACAACCGTGTAATCGGTGTCACCAAGCCCGACGGAAGTGTAACAACAACTATTTACGACAATAAGCAGAGGGTGACTTCGACGGTAGAAAAAAACTCTGGCGGTGCGGTTATTACCGGATTTGAGTACATTTACGATGATCTTTCGAGGATAATCGAGGAAAAGGTACTTGCAAATTCTACTAAAATGTGCCACACTTATAGTGCATTGGGTAGGGTAGTATCCAAAGCGGTTAAGAAACTGAGTGATAACTCGGTAATCTCTACCGAAAGCTTCACTTATGACGCGTCAGGCAACATTACCGATGCATCGAATAGTTGCTTCCAGTATGACACCAACAACCGTCTTGTAGTGTTCAACGGAAACTCCGTGTCTTACGATTCAGAGTTTCACCTATGACTCTGCAAACAGACTTGTTTCAGCTGACGGTCATGTTTGAAATCTGAGTTCTTCTTGAAAACACCCAAAGGAAAAATTAATGGTGGTGCCGTTTTAAACTATGCAGGGATTGCTATTGATACCATCGATGGTATTATTGAAAACGTTGAAGATGGCACGCGAACTCAAAAAGTAGTATCAGATGCCATTGTTGATGTAGGTACAGGAGCTGGTATCATTGCAGGATCAACGGCTATTGGTTCGGCCGTGGGTTCGGTTGTTCCCGTAGCAGGAAATATTATTGGCGCTGGTGTAGGTTTTGTTTCTGGAATAGTTATTGACTGGGCTGTTAATGCTGACTTTATTGCTGGAAAATCATTAGTTGATTGGACTAAGGAAGGTGCTGGTTGGGTTGCTGACCGTGTAGTTGATGCCGGTGAATGGATCGAAGATACGGCTGTTGATGTGTGGGATGCAACAACTGATTTCTTTGGAGATGCAGGTGATGCAGTAGGCGGCTTCTTTGAAGATGTAGGTGGTTTCTTCTCTGGATTGTTTGCATAAGATTTAGGAGGATAATATATGAGAGAGAAGGTACGTGATTTAATATATCTTGATACAAAACGATACATGTCTCTTGCTAATCTAAGAGTGTTTTATTGGGCAATCATTATCATTCCGTTCTTTATGGTAGTAATGAGTGTTGTCTCAATCAATATGATCGGACTTAATCCAAGGTCGTTGTTTCCGCTTGCTTCTGTTGCAATATGGAGTTTACTTTATTGGGTATTCGTTTTGACAATTCAAAGTAAGCGAACGAAAAAAAGCTTTGAACTTAGATTTCTTGTCAATGGTATATCCGGATTGTTTCTATCTTCTCTCTTTTGGATATTCGTTGCATCATTCAACCTTGCATCTGATACACCTTTCTTAAAATTTGATTTTTTTCTGTGGATATTGGGCTTCTACCTATTTTTCTCCTTGATCTATGTATTTGCAATAATACTGTGTGTGCATAAAGGTGTTTTTGCTTTGATAAAAGAGAAGAGTAAAACTAAGACTGCTCTTAAGGTGTCTGCTTTTTTCGGAGCATTGATTCCCGCTTCGGGCGTGATCGGAATGTATACATCTCGATTAATGCGTGCTCATGCAAGTATAAGTATGCAACATTCGATAATGACAATACTTACGAGCTTATTGATATTTCTCCCTGCACTAACTCACATCAATTTTGTCCAGTTTTATTATTGTAAGAAATACGGGATTGATTGCGATGAGTATGGAAATACAATGTCGCCTGAACTTGAAAGGAAGCCGAAGAAAGTCAAAAAGGTAAAGAAAAGCAAAGAAACAGATAAGAATGGTAAAAAGAAAATGCCATTAATCCTTAAAGTTGTTATTGGTATTGCCGGTGTTCCAATTGTAGCGTTCATTCTGCTACTGTTCATAGGATTTCTTCTTAGCCTATGACAATTTAATAACTTTAAAACAGCTCGGGCTCTTGTGTACCCATACCAGTATCAAGACGTCCTTCTCGAGCCGCTTTCTGCCAACCATAAAGCGTATTGATTGGAATCCCCAATTCAGCAGCTGCTTTAACCGTGCCGTTTTCCTTGGATAATTTGATTGCCTGTTTCTTGTATTCGGATATACGTAAAAATCTCCGCCTGTCTCAAGCCTCCATTCCGTGATAGCAGCGCTTCCATTTTAAATAATGCTTTTTAAACTCAGCGGCAGCGGCCCTGTCGCCTTCGTGCAGCCCGGTCCGGATCGCCTCGTGCAGGGGCATGCCGGAAAGCTCCAGCTCATAAATCTTACAATATAATATATTCCGTTTTATGCGCGGCAGACTCAGCTGATAGCCCCGCTGCACGGCGTATGCATTAAAACGGAAAAGCAGCATAGAAACGCCGTCGTTGCGCATCCGGTCAGCACCTGACGTACGAAACAGAAGCGCACTCCGTGCATAAGTCTTTCTCTCTCCGGAGGGAAAGCTGCGGTAATCCGCTGCCTGCGCATATGCCTGCACAATCTGAAAGTCAGCGGCATCCAGGAAAACCCGGCCTCCGCTTTCCGGCAGGCAGAGACTTTGATCTGCCGCCCGCAGCGCATCTTTGCGGATTTTCAGGATTTCCTCCAACTCAATGCCGAACCAGACTAAATGAACCACTGCTTTCAGATCCAGCAATGTTTCGTCCGGCGCAAGCCCCGCGGCTTCTGCCGTCTGATTGATCTTATCGTCAAGATCCCGAAGATCCCTGTAATAATACATGGAAAATTGCTGATCCTCTACGATATCCTGAAACCGGAGCCCAGAGAGCAGTTCCGTAAATCGTTCCGTGTCATATCCCTTTTCGGCGAAATAGCGCGACAATGCCAAAAGGAACGACTTTGTACGGTAAAAAGGCGTTTTTGACAAGTTCCCCTTTTCACTCTTAAATAAGG
Source organism: uncultured Clostridium sp. (assembly GCA_900555605.1). Lineage (GTDB taxonomy): Bacteria > Bacillota > Clostridia > UBA1212 > UBA1255 > UMGS1851. The sequence continues at coordinate 4,293 of USLW01000112.1, forward strand.
AGCATATCTCCTCCAAACGCATATCCGCAATCCGCTCCGGGTCGCCTCCGGTAAGCTGTACAAGCGTACTGCAAAGCTTTTCCAGCCGTCTTCTTTTGTCCTCAGACGCATCCGCGCAGTATGCTTCCATAAACGCTGCGATCAAATCTTCCACCCCGTTTCCGATCTTCCTGTGTGACAGGTCATGATCCATGCAGATTATACATAAAACGGGTACAGCAGTCAAGCGGAACTGTATTCCACATTTTGAGAGCAGCAGCAGCCAGGACGATTCTTATGCCTGAAGCCGTCTGTAAGCCTTTAGGCAGTGCGCCAGCAGAAGTTTGAGCTCTGCTTCGTCGGGAACTGCGCGATAAGTTACAATATCGTAATCATAGCTGTATACAAGCACATAAAAGGAAAGCGCTCCCCGCGTATCGATTAATAAATAGGTATCAATGATTCCATCGAATAAATACCGGGACAGACTTTCTCCGTCCAGTTTGATGCTGCATAAATATTCCTCATCCCAATACGGCGGCAGAATTAAAAATGCCTCTATCAGCGGAATCTCATAGAAATCATGGCCATCGTAATCATACGCACTGTATTTCGCATACTGCGCCGCCCCTGTTTCCGGCGCCTCCCTGACGGGATCTGTCATTTCAAATAGTCTCATAGGAATCCTCCGTTATGCGCAGAAGTCTTGCCGCCGGCAGTGGACGTTCGCGCAGAAAAACATAAAAAAGTTCAAGTCGATATGTACATTTCCGTAAAACGGATCTAAAAGCATACAGCGGAAATTGGTTTGAAAGCGTGATAAAAAGGCGGACAGAAGCCTGTCCATTGAAAGCAGTGCCGAAAAAATAAAAACAGTACAGGACAATATGGCAATCGGCAAAGGGATTTTTGCCGCAGCAGCTCTGCATAGTATTTCGTCTGCCTGCTGAGAAACAGGTCGGGTCAGATTACAATCGTGTAATCACACGGCGGATAATCAAAGACAACGCCAAGCTTCTGCGCCGCGGTATGCAGCGCATCGTACAGGTCCGGCATACTGCTGAAACAGTATGTGAATTCGCCCTTTTGTTCGGCCTCCCGCAGAAAAATTCTCAGCTTGTCCGCAGTATCCGCCGCAATCCCCTCCGGAAAATACAGCGGAACCGCCGCCGGACTGTTTCGAAAGGTGATATGCAGCCAATAAATTTTTTTCATTTGCAATTTCCTCCTTTTGTTTCGGATCTATTTGCCCCTTGATTGATGGCGGCCGGCCATGGGCATGGCGATCTCAATCGCCAGGACATCCCGCTGCCTAAACCGCTTATATTTCGCTACTCCACCGCGCCGATAAAGAAACCGGCACGGCGTCACGTTTCGCGACATCTTACTTAATAAATAAAAAATCGCATATCTGCCGCCTCCTGAAGCACATTTTTCCATTCGGCGATTCTTATTATATGTCATAAAAACGGACATGTCAATCCTTTCCATGAAATTTTTGTCAAATTATGCGACACATCTTGATGTCAAATAATTTGACGTGTATAATAATACCTGAACGAGGTGTTAATATGATTGGCAGCAGATTACGTACTCTTAGAAGCAGCAGAAAAATCACCCAGATGGACATGGCCAAGCTCCTCGGCTGTGCCAGAACGACATACACCCAATACGAAACCGGAGTCAGCGAGCCTGATTTCGAGACACTCGTAAAGCTTGCGGATTATTTTAACGTATCCGTGGATTATCTCCTCGGCCGGACAGATTCCGCACAGTCTGCCTACACGGCTCCTCCCGCAGAATCTGACGACGACATCAAAGTGGCGCTGTTCGGCGGCGCCGGCGAAGTAACGCCGGAAATGTGGGACGAGGTATTGAACTTTATTGAGTTTGTAAAAGAAAAGGAACGTAAGAAAAATGAAAATAAGTAAATTGCGCCATATTGCGGAAGAAAACAATATCGAAGTTTACTATTTTACCCTGACGAAGAACAAATCTATTTCCGTCATGCTTCCCACCGGCAGATACTATATTGCCCTTGACCGAGATCTTCAGACCAACGAAGAACGCGATGTCTGTCTTGCCCATGAGCTCGGTCACTGCATGACCGGCAGCTTTTATAATGTATACGCAAAGTTCGATATCAGGAGTAAACATGAATACCGGGCGGACAAGTGGGCGATTCATCAGCTGGTGCCGGCCCAGCGGCTGGCAGAAGCAATTGCGGACGGCCACGTCCAGGTGTGGGATCTTGCGGAATATTTCGGAGTCACGGAAGACTTTATGAAAAAAGCAGTGGAGCACTATCAGTCCGTTCTCGAAGGATAAAAGGGCCGCGGTACTTCCGGAAAGGATCTGGTTCTATGGCAACAACCGGCAAATGCGTAATACCGCTTCCCCCGCAGGCTGAACG
>USLW01000113.1 GCA_900555605.1 uncultured Clostridium sp.
CATACTCACCCTGTGCGTTCATCAGGAATTCGCCGTACAGCTTTTTCTCACCGGTGGACGGATTTCTGGTAAAGGCAACGCCGGTACCGGAATCATTGCCCATATTTCCGTAAACCATTTCCTGCACGTTGACAGCTGTGCCCCAGTCTCCGGGGATATCATTCATTCTTCTGTAAAAGATTGCTCTCGGGTTGTCCCATGAACGGAAAACGGCTTTGATTGCTTCAATCAGCTGTGTCTTGGGCTCCTGCGGAAAATCCGTTCCCTTTTCATTTTTGTACAAAACTTTATATTTTGCCACAACCTCTTTCAGATCATCAGCCGTCAGGTCTGTATCGAATTTTGCGCCCTTTGCTTCTTTCACTTCATCCAAAATCTTCTCGAATTTCGGTTTCTCGACTTCCATCACAACGTCAGAAAACATCTGGATAAAGCGTCTGTAGCTGTCGTATGCAAAGCGCTCATTGCCTGTGAGCTTTGCTAAGCCTTCTACAACAACATCGTTCAGGCCTAAATTCAAAATCGTATCCATCATGCCGGGCATCGATGCTCTGGCACCGGAACGGACAGAAACCAAAAACGGATTGGAAGGATCCCCAAATTTTTTACCGACGACATCTTCGGTAACAGCAAGCGTGCGGTAGATTTCATCTTCAATTTCCGGTGCAATTGTCTTGCCGTCCGCATAATATCTGGTACAAGCTTCCGTGGTAATGGTAAATCCTCTCGGCACAGGAAGCCCCAGGGATGTCATTTCCGCCAGATTGGCACCCTTTCCGCCCAGCAGATTTCTCATGCCGGCATTTCCTTCTTTAAACTGATAAACATACTTACCCATTTGTAATCCTCCCATATTGATTTTGTATAATATCGGCGCAGATCCAGCGCAATGCTGTCCGGAACGGCCCGCACTGCGCTGAGATCAAAAGGCGCCGAGGTCAGCAATTACTAAAATGCAATCCGTTCTTCCAGCCATGCCTCTAATGCCGCAATCGGCACGCGAACCTGCTCCATGGAGTCCCGGAAACGGATTGTGACAGCTTCGTCGCCGGGAACGCCTTCCTCCCCTTTTGTCTGAAAATCATACGTGATACAAAAAGGCGTACCAATTTCATCCTGTCTTCTGTAGCGTTTGCCAATACTGCCGGCTTCGTCAAATTCACAGTTGAATTTTTTGCTCAGCCGCAGATAGAGCTGAAATGCATCATCGGACAATTTCTTTACCAGCGGAAGCACCGCAGCCTTTACAGGCGCCAATGCCGGATGAAAACGCAGCACAGTGCGGACATCCTTCTCCCCTACTTCTTCCTCATCATATGCTTCACACAAAAATGCCAGGGTTACGCGGTCTGCGCCGAGAGACGGCTCGATACAATAAGGAACATACTTCTCATTTGTAGCAGGATCAAAATAAGAAAGATCCTCTTTCGAATAGGTGATATGCTGTTTCAGATCATAATCCGTCCTGTCTGCAACACCCCATAACTCTCCCCATCCGAAAGGAAACAAATATTCAAAATCTGTCGTGGCTTTGCTGTAAAATGCCAATTCTTCCTTCGCATGGTCGCGCAGCCGCAGATTTTGATCGTTGATTCCCAGTGAAAGCAGCCAATTATGACAGAATGTGCGCCAATATGCAAACCATTCCAGATCTGTGCCCGGCTGACAGAAAAATTCTAATTCCATTTGTTCGAATTCTCTTGTCCGAAAAGTAAAATTGCCGGGGGTGATTTCGTTGCGGAAGGATTTTCCCACCTGGCAAACCCCAAAAGGCAGCTTTTTACGCGTCGTACGCTGAATATTTTTAAAATTTACGAAAATCCCCTGAGCTGTTTCCGGACGCAGATAGAGCTCGGACTGTGAGTCCTCCGTTACACCTTGGAAGGTTTTGAACATCATATTAAACTTCCGGATATCTGTTAGATTTTGGGAACCGCATAAAGGACAGGGGATGCCGTTCTCCTTGATGTACTGTGTCAGCTGCTCATTAGACCAGCCTTCTACACTGAGGGCAACCTTGTGTTCCTGATTCCAGTCTTCCACAATTTTATCTGCTCTGTGACGTCCTTTACACTGCTTGCAGTCGATCAAAGGATCATTGAAGCCCGCAACATGGCCCGATGCAACCCATACCTGAGGGTTCATCAGGATCGCACAGTCTACGCCGACATTATATTGGCTTTCCTGTACAAATTTTTTCCACCAGGCTTTTTTTACGTTATTTTTCAGTTCAACACCCAGTGGGCCGTAGTCCCAGCTGTTTGCAAGGCCGCCGTAAATCTGGGAACCGGAATAAATAAATCCCCGATTCTGTGACAGCGCTACAATTTTTTCCATCGTTTTTTCCGCAGCCACCGATATCCCCCCTTATTTAAGTCCTTCCTTGCGTCTTTCATAGGTTACTTTACCGTCGTATATTTCATGGACCGCCAAGGTAACACTTTTATTGGACTGAAAATCCGTTCTGCTTTCCGAACCGGCTGTGATCTGCCGGGCTCTTTTGGCAATTTCCATCACCAGTGTATATCTGCTGTCGGTATTTTTAAGCAATTCCGCAATTGCAGGATAAATCATAAGATATCCTCCCCTTTTAATATTTTTATATTTAAAATATGCTTATTTCTGATAAACTTGCTTCTTTCGGCCTTTATGACCGCGGCAAGATCGTTTACCGCCTCGTCAAGAACGTCATTGACAATGACATAATCAAAAAGTGCGACCTTGGAAAGCTCCTCTTTTACTGCAAATGCAACGCGTTCTCTCAGCTGCGCTTCCGTCTCTCGATGTCTGGATCGGATCCGGTCTTCTAAATCCGCGATGGACGGCGGTAAAATAAAAATGGTTACGGTGTCCTCTGGCAGCGCCTCTTTAATTGCTACGGCTCCGGGAATTGTCAAATCCAAAATGACATCTCTTCCGGCATCGATTCCGGCCTGCAGCACACTGCGCAAGGTGCCGTATTTGTGGCCGCAGAATTCGTCCCACTCCAGAATTTCCTTCTCACATACGAGCCGTTCAAATTCTTCGTTTGTTTTGTAATAATAATTTACGGCCTCCGTTTCGTTGTGACGAATCTCTCTGGTCGTGGCGGAAACTGCATATATAATATTATCATCTCTTTGTGTGATTCTGTCGATCAGTGTTCCCTTTCCAACCCCAGACGGCCCTGAAACTACTACAACCAAACCCTTTTCAGCCATAAATACCTCCCACATTATTCCCGCTTTTTACAATTTAGAAACATCCTCTGGGACCTCTCCGGAAGTGCCCGTTATACGGCTGGCAATGGTCTCCGGCTGTATCGCGGAAAGCACCACGTGATCGCTGTCCATGATAATCACTGCCCGTGTTCGCCTACCGTAGGTCGCATCAATGCACATAGAGCGGTCCTTGCCCTCCTGTATCATACGCTTGATCGGCGCAGAATCCGGACTGACAATCGCCACGATTCTGTGCGCCAATACTAAATTACCGAATCCGACATTCACAAGCTTCATGTGCATACCTCCCGCATGCTACTCTACATTCTGTATTTGTTCTCGTATTTTTTCAATTTCGCTTTTCAGCGCAATGACATGATTTGTAATGGTGATATCGTTTGCCTTTGAACCCATGGTATTTACCTCACGGTTCATTTCCTGCACTAGGAAGTCGAGTTTTCTTCCCACAGCGCCCTCGTTTTGCAAAATATCGCGGAATTGCAGAATATGGCTGCGCATCCGATCAATTTCTTCGTCAATATTGCAGCGGTCCGCAAAAAGTGCAACCTCTGCGGCAATGCGCTGCGGATCCACTGTATCGGTGCCCAGCAGATCTTCCAATCTGCGGTGCAGCTTTTCTTTATATTCCTGCGGAACAAAGCTGCTGCGCTGTGCGATTGCGTGAAAATGCATTTCAACCGTATCTATTAATTTCAGAAAGGTTTCATATAGTATGGCTCCTTCTTTTTCACGCATAACAGTCAGATTTTCCGCAGCCTGAATCACTACGGTACGCAGCAGCTCCCATACAGACGCGGTGTCTGTTTCCTTTTTCGTAACAACAAAGGCCTCCGGAATCTGCAGTATGATGTCTGCATCAATCCGGATTGGAAGCGCATGTCGCTGCGCAGTCTCCTGTATCGCATCGATATATGACTGAATTAATCCCTCGTCAGCGGCCACGACTTTACTGAACGGCGAAAGATCTGTATACGTAATATAGATATCGGCTTTTCCGCGTATAATATATTGCTGAAGCAAATGCCGGATCCGATCTTCGAGAGATAGAAATTCTCTCGGCATCTTAACGGTATAATCTGCATAACGATGATTGACTGTCTTGATCTCAACAGTACACTGTCTGGTACTGTCACGGTATTCCCCTTTTCCAAACCCTGTCATGCTTCTGATCATACGTGTATCTTCCACATCCTAATCAATATAAATACAGAAAAAGATACCTGCTGATTGCCAGGTATTCGGATACCTACGGTATCTTGTCTATTATATCATAATATGGCAAAATGGCAAGAATTACTTCTGACGCTCTGCCGTCGGGTGCAGCGGGGCTCAAAAATACCGGCCGATCTGTTTGCACGAACGGCCGGTAAATGATAAAAACGAATCTGTGAACGGCTGATTATGCTTCTTCTGCTTCGGCTCCCTCAAAAATGCTGATTAAAGCCATCAGCTCTTCGTTCGACAGAACATTTGACGGTGCGCTGATTTCAGTGGAAGTAATTGCATTCATGGTAAAAGCGGATTCAACTTCCATCGCAGCACCGGACTCACTGATCTTTACGGATTCTTTAACGGATATGGATTTGTCTCCAAGCTTGATTCCGTAAGAAATTTCGATATCCGTATCTCCCATCTGTGCTGTCATTTCATCCAGCACTTCGTCGGTCAGTTCCGCAAAAAGCATGTCAATATGTGACTGCAGGACATCTTTGTCGCCGTACAGTGCCAATGTTGTCTTCATTTCCTCCGGAAGCACATCCAGCTTTGCAATTTCCTGCATCAGATTCGCAAGAATCGGCGCAAGTCCGGTTTTTGACGAGTCGCGGATTGCTTTCAGCGCAGCCGGGAGGTTATCATTATTAATCGTAATGGTATAAAAACCATCCTTCAGGGAAATGATCTCTGCTTTTTTCAGGCCGCTTTCGTAAAGCGCCAGCAGATTCTGCATATCGGGACCGGAAAGAATTTCTTCTACTGCTTCCAATACGCCGCTGGACATCAGCATACCCATGATGGCAGACAGATCTGCATCGCTGCCGATTATGTCGTCTAATTCTCCCTCGAACAGGTCGCCCAATATATCTTCGCTGCCGTCGGCATTCGAAAATAGATCCTGCATATACTCCATTGCCGAGATGATTTCAATATATTGATTTTCAGACGGCCAATCCGGCATAATTCCTTCCGGCATACCGACTAATTTCAGAAGATCCATTATAAATGTATAGAATGCTTCTGCATTGAAAAAGATCTGGGACGTACCGATCATGATAATCTCTGTCACGGGAAGCGCTTCCTGGCCGCTGCCGAAGAGCAAGGAAATCCGTCCGGACTGGCCCACATAAGTGCCGGAGGCGGTTACCGGGAAGATATAGCTGCTGCCGGATTTATATGAATCTAAAAGTGCAGAGAAATCAACACCTTCGGCCTCGGCGCCTGCAATGGCCATATCTAAAATGCGCTCATGTACTTTTAATGAAACCTCTGCGTTAAATTCCAACCCCTCGGAAAACTGATCCACAGCAGCGACAATATCGCCGATTGTCATTTCCGACGGATCCTTGGTAGGATTTCCGGGGGTTTTGTTATTGTCTTTTGTGTCTGCACAGCCGGCAAAAGCAAACAGCATTGTCAGCGCGACAAACAAAGCAATCCATTTTTTCATAAAATCACTCCCTAATCAAAGTCAGTTGTATTATAGTGCATCAAATTGTAAATTGCGTTCAGAAAATACTTTCTTGTGTAAGATATTCATTTAATAACCGCTGTAAAATAACCGGATTGCCCCTTCCGCCGGTACGGCCCATGATTTGTCCCATCAGTGATTTTGCGGCGTTGACTTTGCCTTTTTTGTAATCTGCCACGGACTTCTCATTTTCTCGTAGGACGGTTTCTACGATAGGTCGCAGAATTGCTTCATCCTGAATCTGTTGCAGATCGTGCTCCTGTACATAGACGGCCGGGTCGCATCCGGTGTGCCACATTTCTTTCAGAACTTTTTTTACGGTGCTGCTGTTGATGGCCTCGTCTCCGTACAGGTTTGAAAGGCACGCTAAATATGAAGGCGGAATGGGGATTGTCATCTCATCCGGAGATGTCAGACGAAATACCTCCGATATCATTAGATTGGCCAATATTTTCGGATACCTGGATTCCTGCAGACACTGCTGGAAGTAATCTGCAGACTCTTTCTGCGCGGTAAGCAGCTCGCTGTCATAGGAAGATAACCCGAATGCTTTCATATATCTGGCTTTTCGGCTGTCCGGAAGCTCCGGAATTTCAGAAGCAAATTCAGCTGCGGCCTCCGGCGATATTTCGATAGGCGGCAGGTCCGGATCCGGAAAATAGCGGTAGTCGTCGGCATCTTCTTTTTTTCGCATAGAATAGGTTTTACCGTCGTTTTGATCAAACCGTCTTGTTTCCTGCACCACGGCT
>USLW01000114.1 GCA_900555605.1 uncultured Clostridium sp.
CCTGCGTAATTTCCCTTACCGCTGCCGGTGCCTCCTGTAACAAGCCTGCAACAAGATCTTTTACAGGCATAGTAGAAAAGAACCAGTCTCCGTTTATACGTTTTTCGGTACCATTCTCTGAATAAAGCACACCGGAAATCCGGCTTCCGTTCCCGTCTCGGTTATCCAATCCCGTCACGCGGCAATTCAGGTGAATCTCACCGCCCAGTTCCCGGACGCGCTCTGCCAGGAGCTCCCACAGCTGCCCCGGACCCTTTTTCGGATACAGAAATTCCTCTATCAATGAAGTTTCCACGTTCTTTTGTTCTATGGCTTCATTTGCATCCGAAACCTTCTTTTTCTGATGGAACGGCTTCTTCAGCATTGCCCATACGGCCTTTGACAAGGACAGACCCTTGATACGCTGCGCCCCCCAATCCGCGGAGATATCCACAGGATTGCGGCCCCATACCTTTTCTGTATAATCCTCAAAAAACATTTTATACAGAGGCGTACCGAAGCGGTTCACCATAAAGTCCCGTAAATTCTCCTCCTTTTTCTTAAAGACAGAGGACTTAATATATCCAAAGCCGGCCTTTGCAGTCCGTCCAAACCCAAGGCTCTTGATTGTCTGAAATTTCAAAGAAATCGGATAGTCAAAAAACTTTCTCAGGTAAAATATCCGGGAGACACGTTCGCGGATCAGCATAACCCCCTCCTCCTGCTCCGGGTCGGGCCCCCCCTTTGCCAGAGGCTTTTCACGAGACAAGACCCGGTCGTCTCTGGCCGGCGCGCCCTGAACAGGCATAAGCTCCCGCCAGAGGTCCATCACCCTGTCATTTTTCGTAAAAAAGCGGTGGCCGCCTAAGTCCATTCGATTTCCGTGGTGGGAAATCGTCTTGGAAATTCCGCCTACGGAATCGGATTCCTCCAATATAATCGGATGAATATCGGTGGTTCGCAGAAGCTCATACGCGGCCGTCAGGCGGGCAGGACCTGCGCCGATAATAACCGCGGTCTTCTTTTCAATGTTGCTCGTTGTTTCCAATAAATCCGCCCCCTACAGCTTGTTTATTTAAATACGAGAATCTTACGCGCCACATAATTCCAGATAAGCACGACGCCCGCAATAAAAATCTTACTGATCTGCAGATTGATCCCGATACAATCCGTCAGCAGAAAAACGCCTAAATAATTCAGGCCCAGTCCGATAACCCCGACAATCGTAAATATCAGAAATCCTTTTTTGGTTTTACCCTGCTCCTGCTTATCGGTAAATACAAAATACAGCGATAAAAGATAATTTACAATCAGCCCGGCAATAAAGCCCACCGTCACTGCGGCATAATGCCGGCCCGGCAGCAGAAAGTTCTCAACCAGTGACATCAATCCATAATCTACGACAAACGCGGCGCCGCCCACCACACAGTATTTTAAAAATTCCTTTTTGATTCCCGCTGGTAATTTCATTCTTAATATACACCTTTCCGCAGCCGCATGTTTACTTGATATCCGGGACCAGCAACGCGCCCTCCAGAGACCAGGTCTGCGCATGTTCGACCCTTACCTGTACAAACGTGCCGGGCGCAGGAACAGTATCGGCAGGACAAGAAAAATTAACAATCTTATTGCTTTCGGTCCGGCCGGTATATTTGTCCTCATTCGTTCTGCTTTGCCCCTCTGTCAGCACCTCCACACATTTCCCGATATAAGCAGTATTGATTTCATAGCTGATTTGATTCTGCACTTCAAGAAGCCGGTTGAAACGTTCCTTCATTACCGTCTCCGGCACCTGTTCTTCATACGCGGCAGCAGGCGTTCCCACGCGTTTTGAGTATAAAAAGGTATATGCCATTTCAAATCGCACCCGGCGCATCAAATCCAAAGTCTCCACAAAATCCTGCTCCGTTTCTCCCGGAAACCCGACAATGATGTCGGTGGACAGTGCGATATCCGGAATCTTGGTACGAATACGATTGATCAGATTCAGATATTGTTCCTTTGTATAATGGCGGTTCATCCGCCGAAGGATCTCCGTGCTGCCTGATTGAACCGGAAGATGCAGCTGCCTGCAGAGCGCCGGATACTTGGCCATGACATCAATCAATTCTTCCGATAAATCCTTCGGATGTGAAGTCATAAACCGAACCCCCCGGCCAGCCGTCTCTTCGCAGATACGGGTCAGTAATGCCGCAAAGCTTACAGGCGCCTCCAGATCTTTCCCATAAGAATTCACATTTTGTCCAAGCAAGGTGATCTCCTTGACACCTGCTTCTGATAATTTTCGGACTTCCTGCAGAATATCCGCGGGCTGCCGGCTTCGCTCTCTGCCTCTGACATAGGGAACAATACAATAAGAACAAAAGTTATTGCAGCCATACATAATGGTGACCCACGCTTTAACCGGACTGTCGCGCAGAATCGGTACGCCCTCCGCCACCTCGCCTTCCGTGGCAGAAAGCTCGTAGACCCGTTTTCCGTCAAATATGCAATGATATAAAAATTCCGGAAATCGATGCTGATTGCGCGTTCCGAACACAAGATCTACATTCCGGTATTTTTTTTGGATCTCAGCCAGCACATGGGGCTGCTCTGTCATACAGCCGCATACAGCGGTTACCATATCCGGCTTTTCACGTTTTATTCCCTTCAGCGCCCCGATATGACCGTAGACCTTTTCCTCCGCATTTTCCCGTACACAGCAGGTGTTAAAAATAACCAAGTCCCCCGGGACGGATTCATCGCACAGCAAATACCCCATCCGGTTCAGCATACCTGCCAGCTTTTCAGAATCATGCGCATTCATCTGGCATCCAAAGGTCCGTACCGATGCACTCCGCCGTATTCCGGTTTCTTTAAAATGCAGATCGTTCCAATCTTTAATCTGCTGTATATAATAATATTGCTTCTCTATTTCTTCTTTCGGAATTACCCTTGTCTTCAAAGCGCTTCCATCCTTACACACTTGTATATAATCCGATCTTCTATGCGCGGCGTATATTGCTGCAATACGTCAAAAGGCCTCAAAGATCACTTTTCCCGGCTGTACAGCTTGTCTGCCCATATCGTACCAGTACAGTATAGCATACTCGCCGGAAAAATGTAAAGCATGCCCGCTTTCCGGATCCGCCGGTTCCGAAGGCGCCCCATAACACCGCAACGAGACGATGCGGTTGATTCAGGAATATAATTCCGGCCGCAGCTTCTTTTTCATACGCTGCAGCGCGTTATCAATAGACTTAATATCCTTATGCAGCTCGTCCGCCATTTCCTGATAGGACTTTCCCTTCAGAAACAAGCGCAGCACCTCCTGTTCAAAAGAGCTGAGAATCTCGCTCAAACGGCTGGTCAATAAGTCGTAGGATTCCTGGGTAATCACAATTTCCTCCGGGTCCACCATGGTCTGCGAATCATACCGGTAATCAAGGCTGCCGGGAGCCTCAGCGCCATCCTCGTCGTTTTCTCCGTAAAAGGATACATAATTATTAAGCGGAACGTGCTTCTGACGCGTCGCCATTTTAATTGCGGAAATCACCTGGCGTTTAATACAGACCTCTGCAAAAGAAACAAAAGAGACCTTCTTTTCCGTATCATATCCGCAGATCGCTTTATAGAGCCCGATCATGCCCTCCTGTACGATATCCTCCCGGTCCGCACCGGCCAGAAAATACGTTCTGGTCACGGACCGCACCAGAGACTTATACTTGTCCAGCAGGCATTCACAGGCATCGTTATTTCCCTGTTTTGCCAGCTCTACAAGCCTCTCATCTGCAAACCTTCCGTAATCTGTCACAGAATCCACGATATCAGCCTCCGTCCGTTTCTTTGCGCGGCAGCCTCTGTTTTGTTTCCCCTGCCGCAGCAGCGCAGACATTGCGCCGCAAAGCCGCCGGTGCAGTTCAAGGCGCTGTCAGCTGCGCGTAATTTGAACGCCTTCTTTTGTATCCACCAGGGTAATTCCCATTTCTTTCAGCTGATTGCGGATTGCGTCCGCCTGTGCATATTGTTTATTTTTCTTTGCTTCTGTCCGCCGGGCTACGAGGTCCATAATCTCCGGGCCGAATACCGCTTCCTGTTTTTCGGAAGCAGAGGCCTGCTCCCCCTGAATCGCATTTTCCACGGTTTCTGCCATGCGCAGGCCAAGAATCGTATCGGTAAACAAAATAAAGTCATAAATACGGCGGCTTTTAACAGAATAACGCAGCGCTTTCCATACCACGCTCAAGCCCAGCGGAATGTTCAAATCATCAGATACTGCCTGTATAAACTCCTGTTTCCATGTTGCAAGGAGCTCCGGATCCACAGGAACGTCCCCCGCCTGTCTGTGTTTTTTCAGTCCGTCATACAGCCGCTCTAAAGAAACCTTCGCACTTTCCAGACCGTCATAGGTAAAATTCAATTTATTCCGGTAATGGCCGTTCAGACAGAAATAACGGTACGCGAGAGGCGGATAGCCCTTTGCCATTAAGTCGGAGATTGTATAAGTATTTCCTAAGCTCTTGGACATCTTACCGTTATCTACAAGCAAAAATTCACCATGCATCCAGTAGCGCACCGCAGGCTTTCCGGTCAGCGCCTCTGTCTGCGCAATTTCATTTTCATGATGGATCGGAATGTGATCCACTCCGCCGGTATGAATGTCAAAGCAATCGCCTAAGTATTCCCTTGCCATAGCAGAGCATTCGATGTGCCATCCCGGATATCCCATTCCCCAAGGGCTTGGCCACTGCATAATATGCTCCTTCGGCGCTTTTTTCCATATGGCAAAGTCTGCGTGATGACGCTTCTCCGCGTTGACCTCTACACGCTCGCTGGCCCCGGCCTGCTGTTCATCCAAATTCGCCCGGGAAAGCTTTCCGTAGCCGGGAAATTTAGAAATATCAAAATAGATGCCATCACTGGTTTCATATGCCACCCCTTTATCGTACAGCGCTTTCACAAATTGAATCATAGGTTCAATATGTTCAGTGGCTTTTGCTGTAATTTCCGGCAAATCGATGTTCAGCCTATCAAGATCCTGAAAAAATGCCGCAGTATAGAACGCCGCGATTTCATACGGCGATTTTTGCTGTTTTTTTGCAGCCTTTTCCATCTTATCCTCGCCCTCGTCGCCGTCGGACACCAGATGCCCCACATCCGTAATATTCATCACATGCTTGAGATGATATCCGTTCAGTTTCAGAACGCGCCGCAGTGCATCCATAAAAATATACGTCCGCAAATTCCCGATATGTGCATAACTGTATACGGTGGGACCGCATGAATATATGGTAACCTCCCGGCTGCCGCCTTCCGGCGCTTGGGAAGGATCGCTTTCTCCTCGGCAGCAGCCGGGCACGAACTCCTCTTTTTTTCTCGTCATGGTGTTATAAACTTTCATATCGCTTCCATCCTTTCCTTACTGATTCTGCGTGGCGCCGCGGAAATACCCAGGCAGCCGCTGTATTTACGGCTGCTCTGCATTTCGTTCTGCCAGCTTCTCTATCATTTCTCTGAGCTGTGTCAGTTCCTGTGCAACAGGGTCAGGTACCTTGTCATGTGCCAGCGTAACAGACGGCGCATCCACCCGTTCGCCTGCCATTTTAATCACCCTGGCCTTCATCCCGGTCACCGTGGAGTTCTCCGGCACGTCATCCAATACCACGGACCCCGCTCCGATCAGGGAATTACTGCCGATCGTAACAGGGCCTAATATTTTCGCACCGGCTCCGATCAGCACATTATCCCCTACCGTCGGATGCCGCTTGGAATGCTTCTGCCTTCCGGTACCGCCCAAAGTCACCTGATGGTAGATCGTGCAGTTATTCCCGATGACTGCGGTTTCTCCGATAACCGTTCCCATACCGTGGTCAATAAATAAGCCTTCTCCGATCTGCGCGCCCGGGTGGATCTCCACGCCGGTTCTGCGGCTTCCGCGCTGAGAAAGCCAGCGGGCCAGAAAAAACCACTTATGCCGGTAAAAAAAGGAAGACACACGGTGATACTTCAATGCCTTAAAACCAGGATACAGCAGATACACCTCAACCGCACTTCTGGCAGCCGGGTCACGCTTCGCAATGGATTTTGCGTCTTTAATCAATCCCACAAAACAAACCTCCGAAAAATTCGTTCCATTATATCATATTGGAGGGCAGGCGCATTTGCCATTCCGATATTCAAAACTCCATTTTCACATCGCCGCGCTTCACAGGCTCGGCCTCAAAAAATTCTTTTGCCGTCAAATGCATCATGCCGGCAACAATACTTTTCGGAAAAAGCACAAGCATTTGGTTGTAAGCGGAAACATTTCCGTTGTACAGCCTTCTGGCAGCCTGCAGATGCTCCTCCACATCCATTACAGCCACCTGAAGCTGCCGAAAATTTTCATTCGAGCGCAGCTCCGGATAGGCCTCCGCCAGTACATGGATCCGGCCCATAGCGCTGTCCATGGCCTGGCTGGCTGCAGACCGTTCTCCCATGGTCATATCCGAACGCAGCCTAACAGTTTCCAGCAGCGTTTCTTTTTCATGCTTGGCGTATCCTTTGGCAATATCCAATAGTTTCACCAGCGTGTCATAACGTTTCGTCAGTGCCACATCGATGCCGGACGCGGCCTCCTGTATCTTAACAGCAGCGCGGCGAAACGCATTTGCCGTTGAAATATACCAGACGATAAGCACAATCAGAATAACAG
>USLW01000115.1 GCA_900555605.1 uncultured Clostridium sp.
ATCGCCGTGCTCGACGGCAGCACGATCGAGCTTGCCAAGGCCTGCGGCGAGATCAAGAATCTGCTGGCCAAAACGCATGACGGTAGCGACCTTCACGGCTATATCGGCCTCGGCCATACGCGCTGGGCAACCCACGGGGAACCCAGCGACTTGAATTCCCATCCGCATGTGAGCACCTCCGGCCGCTTTGCCGTAGTACATAACGGAATCATCGAAAATTATATGAAGCTGAAAGAAAAGCTGATTCATCGGGGATATCGTTTTGTATCGGATACGGATACGGAGATCGTGGCCAATATGGTGGACTATTATTACAACGGGAATATGCTGCAGACCATGGCAAAGGTGCTGCACAGGCTCGAAGGGTCTTATGCTTTGGGCGTGATCTGCCAGGATGCACCGGATGAAATTATCGCCGTACGCAAGGATAGTCCTCTGGTTGTGGGATTATCTGAAGAAGGCAACTATATTGCCTCTGACATTCCCGCGATTCTTTCTCATACCAGAACCATGATGCAGCTGCAGGATGATGAAATCGTTGTGCTGCGGAAGAATGGCGTAAAGGTATATAATACGGATCTTGAAGAAATCCCGAAAGAGCCGTTTACCGTTACCTGGGATGTTTCCTCTGCGGAAAAGGGCGGCTACGAGCATTTTATGTTCAAGGAAATTATGGAGCAGCCTGCCGCGGTGCGCAATACCGTTCATCCCCGTATTCAAAATGGAACCGTAGCATTTGAGGGACTGCATTTTACGCAGGAGGAACTGGCGCATTTTCAAAAAATTTTCATCGTTGCCTGCGGCTCCGCGTATCATGTGGGAGTGCTGGGAAAATACATCATCGAGGCAACTGTGCGTATTCCCACGGAGGCTGTGCTGGCATCGGAATTCCGATACTGCAATCCGCTGGTGGATGCGCATACGCTGATGATTGTGATCAGTCAGTCCGGCGAAACTGCCGATACCCTGGCAGCGCTGCGGGAGGGCAAACGTCTGGGGGCCCGGATTCTTTCTATCGTAAATGTGGTGGGTAGCTCCATTGCCAATCTGTCCGATGATGTGATTTATACCTGGGCCGGGCCGGAAATCGCCGTGGCCACCACAAAGGCTTACAGCACGCAGCTTTCTGTAATTTATATGCTGGCGCTTTATTTTGCCGGTCTGCGGCAGACGCGTACGCCGCAGGAAATCCGGGAACATCTTGCGGCGCTGGAGAAGCTTCCGGATCAGATTCAGGAAATTTTAGAGGATTATAAATATTTGCAGTATTTGGCCTCCTTGTTTTATAATAACCACAGCATCTTTTTTATCGGACGCAATCTCGACTACGGTGTAGCGCTGGAGGGCTCCCTCAAGCTGAAGGAAATCTCTTATATCCACTCCGAAGCTTATGCGGCCGGCGAGCTGAAGCACGGTACGATTTCCCTGATTGAGGAGGGAACGCTGGTGGTGGCGCTGACCACGGGGGATCAGCTGAAGGATAAAATGATCAGCAATATGAAAGAGGTAAAAGCAAGAGGCGCGACTGTGCTGGCAATTGCCAAACGGGGCAACACAGAGATCAAGGAGGTAGCGGACCATGTATTTTACATACCGGACGGGGATGCGTTCATCATACCCTCCCTGACCGTAGTGCCGCTCCAGATTTTTGCATATTATGTGGCATCGCTCAAAGGGTATGATATTGATAAGCCGAGAAATTTGGCAAAATCCGTTACAGTGGAATAACCGCGGGCGGACGGAGGCTCGGCGGCATGTTGCCGCGGCTGCGGCAGAACGGAGGCAGATATGGGTTTTATGCAAAAGAAAAAGGGAACAGCCTGGTTCCTGACCGCATTCTGCTGTGCATTTGCGCTGCTTGCGGCGCTTTTGCTGGCAGGAGGGCTGCCCGTACAGGCAGCGGAACAAATCGGGACCAATGTGACCTTCGGCTACAAAAGCGGGGATATGATTCAACGGAAATGGATGCCGGTAACAGTAGATATCCGCAATTTCGGTGAGGACACCATAGAAGGCACGCTGAAGCTCAGCTTTTATTACGATGATGCGGATTCATCCGCTGTCTGTGCGGTATGTACGGACATTGTGGTACCGGGAAAGACTACGAAAACATATACGCTGTATGTGCGGCTCAGCAGTGAGTCGTATTACAATATCAGCATATCGGATCAAAAGGACCGCGCTATTTATTCCACGCAGCGGAAAAGCCTGCGTTTTGTACAGCTGAATGCAGGAAGCGCGGGATCTGTCGCGGGCTGTACGCTGATCGGGGTCCTGTCCGATCAGCCGGAAATGCTGCAGTATCTGAATTCCCTCATGCAGATTGATCCGGTCCATACCCAGAATAGAAGTATTGCGGTAGAAATGATCCCGCCGGAGCGCTTTCCGGAGCGGGAAGAGGTAATGGCGGACTTTGATCTGCTGATCATCGACGGATTCGACCTTTCCGCTTCCTCCCTGCTGTCGGACCGGCAGAAGGAGGTCCTGCATTATTATATTCAGACGGGAGGCTTTGTGCTGGCCGGAACGGGAAGCAATGCAGGACGGATGGTGTCCGCGTTTTCCGAATACTTTGCCGATGCGGCGTATGCCGTGGGGGAAAGCACACAGGAGACGGTGACCGTCAATGTCACGAATATCCGAAAATATTTAAAATACGCGGGCTGGTCTTTTGAAGACGGCGTGATCCTTCCGACTCCTGACGAAAGCATGGCGGCGCCCGGAGAGGTTACGGGCGAAGCGGAAATTTATACGCTTTCTCCGCTTGATTTTCGTAATCTTGCGGACGAAAACTTCAGCGCGGTCCAATGCTTCGGCGATAACGGGTATTTATACGCAAATAAAAATTTCAATCTCTATCTTTTATCCTGGGAGCTGGGCGCGGGCAGCTTCCGGATCTGGAGCAACGCGTATCTCCAGGTTTTTGATATTTTATATACTCATACCGGTAAATTCGTGCGTCTGGATACCGGTTCGGGCACTTACGGCAATTATGCCTCTTTGCTGGAGGCCCTGCTTCCCATGGAGGAAAACAATCCGCCGTCCATCGGGGTGATTGCGGCAATTATTCTGCTGTATTTGGCGCTTGTTTCGCCGGTTGCATATATGATTCTCAAGAAAAAACAAAAACGGGAGCTGCTGTGGGCAGTGGCGCCGGTCCTGGTGATTTTGTGCGCTATCGCGGTATTTGGATACGGTTATGTGTCTAAAAGCGGAGGCAATGTGGTGAATTCCGCAACCGTGGTGGAGCTGAATCCGTATTCTTCCTTAAAAAATCCCGCCCGGTCCGCTGTCTGTACGCTCACTGCCCGGGGAGGGGAATACCGCACGGAAATCGGTTCCGCGGAAAACGGCGTATTGTACGGCAATGCCTTTACGGACTGGCTGCCTGCAGGCTACTACTATTACGGGCAGCAGACAGAATCCGCTAAAATTCATATACAGGGCGCCGCGTCCTGTGCCGTTGCCCCGAACGCTTCGATGTGGTCTATATCCTCTGCCACGGCGAGCTATATTCCTGCGCAGAATTACGGCAGCCTGCAGATTGTTCCGGACTTCTCCGAAGCGGAATCCGCGGGCCGTTTTTCCGTGACGATTACAAATCAGACGGGCTATTCGCTCAGGGATATCGCTGTCGTTTACCGTACGTATCATCACACCATTGATCAGCTGGCGCCCGGGGAATCCGTGACGCTGTCGGATATCCCTTCCGGCATCAGACAGACTGCGGCGGCCTCTGATTTGATTGAACAGCTGATTCCCGCTTTATATCCGGAGTTTACCTCCACCTATCAATATTATTCTCCGAGCCGGGCCTACGGCTTTTTATACAGCGTACAGCAGCCGGCGATTGAAACCGTGGTACGTGCAAATACCATGTACACCGTGCTGAACAGCATTCTGAACGAGGCCGATGCATATGACTTTTATGTATTTGCCGTGGCAGAGGGGGATGCGCTGCGTGTCAGGCTGAACGGCTCTGCGCCGAATAAACAGCTGCATCATACAGTGGTTTATCAGCATATGGATACCAGCCTTTATGCAACGGAGAAGAGGGAATCGGAGCTGAAACCCACAGAACCTGTTGCGTTGCAGGTGCTGCAGGCGCGGCTTGTTAAAAATTTAAGCGCATCCTGCACGTATCAGGAGGAGAATCCCTATGCGCCCAAAAGCGGAAATCCCGCAGCGCTTCTGGAGGAGAACGGCGTCTGCTTTTATGAGCTCTGCCTTCCGGAGGCACTTTTAAAGGGGAAGGACCTAAGAATCCGCCTTTTGGCTGCAAATGATTCCGGCTCTGCCGTGCCGATGGAGCTTGCCTTTGTGACCCCCGAAACCGGCCAGACCCTGCGGATGGAAGCCGCGGATACGGATTTTACCCTCCTCATAATCAACAACTATCTTTATTTGTCACGGGAGTTTTCCGTGGACAGCCTTTTTCCCGACGGCCCTGTGGGACAAAACGGGAACCCGTATTTTCAGGAGAGTGCCGTGCCGCAGCCGTGCCGTTACTTTTTGATATGCATAGAAAAGCCGGAGGCCTATGGGGAGATGCCGGTGAAGCTGTACGATGTTGTGTATGCGCTGTGGTAAGCAGAGGGGAGGAAAAGAAAAAGCCATGATATTAAAAACAATGGATCTGACAAAATGGTACGGCAAATTTCTGGCGCTGGATCATTTTAACATAGAGGTGGAGAAGGGGGAGATCTTCGGGTTCGTCGGACCCAACGGTGCGGGCAAGACTACCTCCATGCGCATTATTGCGACCTTGATGGCGTCAAGCTCCGGAGATGCATGGATTGATGGCATCTCCGTACAGGCCTATCCCATGGAGGCCAGGAAGCTGGTGGGATATATGCCGGATTTTTTTGGCGTTTACGATAATCTGCGGGTACACGAATACCTTGATTTTTACGGAGATGCCAATCATGTGCCCAAAGCAAAACGAAAAAAGCTGGCCGGAGAGCTGCTGGAGCTGGTGAATCTGTCGGACAAGGCGGATTTTTATGTGGATACGCTGTCCCGCGGGATGAAGCAGCGCCTGTGCCTGGCACGCTGTCTGATCCATGAGCCCAAGCTTTTAATCCTCGATGAGCCTGCCTCCGGCATGGACCCGCAGGCACGGGCGGAGATGAAATATATTCTGCGTGCGCTGCGGGATCAGGGAAAATCCATTATTATCAGCTCCCATATTTTACCTGAGCTCGGTGAGCTGTGCGATCGGGTGGCAATCATCAACCGGGGCAAGCTGCTGACCATGGGCACGGTAGAGGAGATCAGCCGCATGTTTACAGGGGAACAGGCGCGGATGACCTTTACCTTCCTGACAGAGGAGGATATTGAAAATGCGGTGGCGATACTGCGCTCCAACACCCTGACAGGCGAAATCATCAGGGAAAATAACGATCTTGAGGTGGTGTTCCGCGGAGACGACAGGCAGACCGCGGAGCTGATTCATATCATGGCGGTTTCAAATGTGAAATTTATTTCTGTCAACCGGACGGTACAGAGCCTGGAACAGGTATTCCTTGAGGTGATTAACAGCAGCCCTGCCGCAGACGGCG
The DNA here is from genome assembly GCA_900555605.1 of uncultured Clostridium sp. Taxonomy (GTDB): domain Bacteria; phylum Bacillota; class Clostridia; order UBA1212; family UBA1255; genus UMGS1851. The sequence continues at coordinate 5,562 of USLW01000115.1, forward strand.
CGGCCCCGGACCGGGAGGATGCCGCGGAAAGCGGAGAACAGATGGCCGAATATGCAGAAGGGAGGCGGCATGCATGATGCAACAGTCTCATAACCAAGGGCTTACACAGGCGCGGAACGAAAGTTCCGGCGCGGGGCGGAATCCGCGGAAATCTTTGCGGCAGATGCTGCACAACCCCATTGTTTTTTCTGAGTGCAAGGTGAAAATGCGCAGCTGGCGGGCGCCCATCGGAATTTTGATCTATGTCGGCTGCCTGACTGTATTTCTGCTGATTCTGCTGAGCCTGACCAACAATGGATCTTATTATTTCAGTGATTACAGTGAGACGGGCCGTCTTGTATTTATGGTGCTGTCCATCGCGCAGTTTTTTATCATGATTTTTATCGCGCCTGGCGCGACTTCAGGGGCGATCTCTTCGGAACGGGAGAAGCAGACGCTGGATCTTCTGCTGTGTACGCAGATGCGTCCCGTGAAGATCGTGCTGGGCAAGCTGATTTCTGCCGTGGGATGGGTTTTGCTGCTGCTGATCTGCACAATCCCGCTTTACAGCATTACTTTTTTGTACGGCGGGGTTTCGCCCCAGGCCATTGTACTGGTTATGCTGTTTCTGGTGGTAACCGCCATTGTCTGCGGCAGCGTGGGACTCTTTTATTCCACCGTATTTCGCAGAACCGTTACAAGCTCTATTATTTCTTATCTTACGCTGCTGTTTATCGGGATCGGAAGCTTTATCGCGGCTGCCGTACAGGCGTATTTATATTTTAGCCGGGGCTCCGGAGGCATGTTCTATAACATGGATTTCATACCGGCAGGATATTATCTGAATCCGTTTGTCGCCCTTTTTACGCTGATTTCTCTGCTGATCGGCAGCGAGCAGGGAATTTTCTTTGAAATGCTGAACATTCAGGTCAGCAACCGGTACGCCTATTTGTACATCGGCGTGGATGTCCTGCTTATGCTTGCCCTATCCGTGCTGCTGATTTTTCTTTCGGTAAAAATGATTGACCCCATCAAAAGCCGTTCCCGGGGC